>NZ_JAYGHV010000041.1:0-13635 GCF_034932145.1 Spirulina sp. 06S082
TAAGGTACTGTATCCCGTAGTCATACCAGCAACACTAATCCCGTGCAAAGCGCGGATTACAACCAATATCGGCAAAGAAGTAATTGTGAGATAACCAAAAGGCGCTAAAGCCACCGAGATCGCGCCAATTTGGATCACTAATTTGCGACTGCGGCGATCGGCCCATTGACCTAAAATCCCTCGCACCAGTAACAAACCAATCGCAAAACTTCCCATTACCAGACCAACTTGCTGTTGATTTGCCCCCAGAGACTCAATATAAAGAGGAAGGGTGGGTAAAAGCACGGTTAAACTCACCCAAAAACACAATCCTGTTAGAAAGAGAAAGAGAAAATTACGGCGAGTTGATGGGGGAAGGGTGCGAAAAACTTTCACAGAATTTAAAATTGTGATGGAGGTCGTTGGGAAACATTTTTTAATATAACAATTTTTTTATAATTGGAGGAAAAGTAGGGGTTTGGTCACCAAACCCCTACTATTGACTATTGACTATGATTTGTTCATACCCACTATGATTCTAGAAGTTGCTATACTTGATGTAATTCCAGGCAAAGAGAATGATTTTCAAATTGACTTTGCTAAAGCGCAGTTAATTATTTCCTCAATGAAAGGTTATCTCAACCATGAGTTGAAGCGATGTATCGAGAATCCATCGCGATACATTTTGATGGTAAACTGGGAAACCCTGGAAGATCATACTGAAGGTTTTCGTGGCTCTTCTGCATATCAGGAATGGAAGCAATTATTACACCACTATTACGATCCTTTTCCCGTAGTAGAACATTATGAATCTCTCAGTAGGGGTTTGGAAACTACTGAGGGGTTTGGAAACCAAACCCCTACTATAACATGAATTTTTTTTCAATGGCGCATGGCGTAAATATTGCAATTATTTAATGTAGAGGGCATTAAAGCATTTTTCTCAATTGTTACTGCAAACCCATTACTTTCGAGAATAGAGCAAAACTCTTCTAATTTGTTATCTGTATTATGAATTTCAGCAACAACTTGCTTGACTTTTTTCCAATCATCTGTTTCTATCCCCTGAATAACATCAAGCTCATCTCCTTCTACATCGATTTTAAGCAAGTCAATTGAGTTAATGGATAAGTCTTTGATAACACGAGATAATTTTTTGACTTCGCCAATTACTTGTATCTTTTGGAAAAAATAATCTGTTTGTTCTTGTCCGAATACATCAACCATTAAATTTTTTTGAATTATCTTTTCCTCTGGTTTTGCAGTAGAATTCCCTGGCATATTGGGATAAAAGGTAAAAACTCGCTCTCGATCGTTTTCTGAACCTAAACCATATTTGAATGGTGAAACATTGCTTAGATCGTGAAGACGTATATTTTCCTTCAATACGGCGAATGTTGTTTCAATGGGTTCAAAGGAAAAAATTTTTAAATTTTCTTGAATCTGACTCATAAATAATGCGAAAAGACCGATATTCGCCCCAACATCAAAAATACAATCTCCTGGACGAACAACAATATTATTCTGGAGATATTGTCGTTCAGAAAAGATTTCAGAAAATATATATTCTGTTTCTTTTTGACTTAAGCAATAACACTCTAATCCATTGGGTAGTTTTAGTTTTTCCATTGCGAGTTAAACTTTCATCGTTGCTTTATCTTGACTAGCTTTTGCTTTAAACAAAAAAGCGGACAAAAGCCCGCCCGATCGCCTAGGTTGATTGCGCGTTGTTATTGCGCGATCGCCTCAACGGGGAACCCATCTTCACCCCCCGCAAGAGTCTTTTGGAGAACCTCCAAGGCCTTACTAAATTGCGGATCTTTTACCGTCCCCAAATTAGTGATATTTGCTTGCAATTGCTTGCGTTCCTCATCCGACATTTCCTGAACGACATCGGGAGGAATACCTTCCTTATTGATATCTCGACCGCTTGGTGTGAGATACTTGGCGATCGTCACCGCTAACCCAGAACCATCGCTGAGGGGTCGAACCGATTGTACCAAACCCTTGCCGAAAGTTTGCGTCCCGACTAATTTCGCCCGATGGTTATCTTGCAAGGCACCGGAAAGAATTTCGCTGGCACTTGCGGAACCTCCATCCACCAAAACCACCAAAGCCTTATCGGTTAAAGCCCTATTCTGAGCCTCTTTACGGTCTTGTTCTCCTTGACGGTTCACCGTTGAGACAATTGTGCCTTCCTTGAGCCACATTCGCGCAATATCTATACTCGAATTTAACAAACCCCCTGGATTAGAGCGTAAATCCAAAACATACCCGACCACTTTTTCCCTTTCTAACTCTTGGATCGCGTCGCGCATATCCCGTGCGGCGTTAGCGTTA
This sequence comes from Spirulina sp. 06S082, assembly GCF_034932145.1. Lineage (NCBI taxonomy): Bacteria > Bacillati > Cyanobacteriota > Cyanophyceae > Spirulinales > Spirulinaceae > Spirulina > Spirulina sp. 06S082. Next base: position 2,320 of record NZ_JAYGHV010000041.1, read on the forward strand.
AACTGATTGAGGCGAATATAACCCACCGCCCCTAAATTGGTATTTTCTACCCGCGATCGCACGGGGTGAATTTCAATCGTGTCTCGGGTAATGGGATAATCAATCTCTTCTACGCCTCTTTGAATCGTGAGGGTGACAGAGGTTCCTCGTTCGCCGCGAATGAGTTGAACCGCTTCATTCACCTCCATGCCTAACGTATCGCGTCCGTCAATTTTAGTAATAATATCCTTGGCCAAAATCCCTGCTTCAAAAGCCGGACTTTCTTCAATGGGAGAAATAACGATAAGGCGATCGCTTTTTTCATCTTTGGCAATTTGAATTCCCACCCCGGTTAACTCTCCGGAGGTGTCGATCTGCATATTTTGAAACTCTTCGGGGTTCATAAAGCGAGTGTAGGGGTCTCCGAGTTTCCCCAACATTTCCCGAATTGCTTCGTAGGCCTGTTCTGGATTAGTATAATTGCGTCCGAGATATTCCGTGCGGGTCGATCGCCAATCAACTTGATTGAAAGTAGCATCGACATATTGGCGGTCGATAATCTGCCAAACTTCATCGACCAGTTCCTTGGGACTTTCGCTGAAAAAGGCTTGACTCTTGGACAGGTGGATTCCCGCTCCTGTTACTGCTACCGTGGTTAAAACGACTGCCGTTGCGCCAAGGACTAGCCCGCGTTTTGTAAATACCATAAGTTTTTATCGTGCTGACGGGGAGGGTGCATTATGCCTACTCTAGCACAGGAATTCTATTGCTGTTGCAGGATTCTTTTCCTTCTACAGGAAATAAGCACCAATTTCCGTAAAATTAAGGCTTAGGGAAGGGCTTCTCGATCGGCACAGAGCGCCCGATCGCTGGCTTGTACCATCGTGCTATGGCGTAAATAGTCTCCTAACCAGTTGCAGCTTTTTTCCACCAGAGCAGCCAAGTCCAAAGACCAAATTATGGCAGTACCATCTTTACTTGCCGTGGCGATCGCGCCTCCATCCAGACTCCAATCAATGCCGACCACCTCCCCTTGATGAGCTTCCCAAGTGGTCAATAAAGAGTCATTAACGTGCCATAACTCCACATCATTATCCCAGGACACCGTTGCTAAAATTTCCCCGGTTGGAGCGGCAGCAAAACGGCGGATACTGTCGGTATACCCTTTGAGACGAGTCAAGGGGCGATCGCGATCGCCCCAAAAGGAAATAGCATTATCGTATCCTCCCGCCGCCAGCACAAACTTACTGTTATTCTCCAGCAAGTTACCCAAGGGGAGAAAATGCAGATCCATGGTCCAGTTGCCGCGATCGGCTACGGGGAGGGGAGTCCATCCCGAAAAGCGATCGCCATCTCGTTTCCACCAATAAATTCCTTCTTCGCCTCCGGTGACTAAAATATTGTCTTCAGGACTAAAAGCAACAGCGTGGACGCGCTGACGATGGCGTTGTAGTGTTTGTTGTCGTTTTCCTTGGCGATCCCAGGTTTTGACGGTGCCATCCCAACTGCCTGAAACCAAGAGGTTCGAGTCAAAACTCCAATCTAAATCTGCGACTCGATCTTGGTGTGCTTGTAAAGTTGCCTGTAATTGTCCTTGAGAATTCCAGATTTTTATTGTGCCATCCCAACTGCCCGAAGCAAATCCCATTCCATCTGGGGCAAAACTCAGGGTTTCAATGGGTTGAGAATGGGCAGAGATGCTCTTTAATTTTTCCCCTTTTCTTGTCCATAAGACAATGGTGCCATTTTCTCCGGCTGTAACGATTAATTCTCCGTCGGGAGAAATGGCAACATCGCGAATGCCTGTGGCCTTATTATCTTGGCGATCGCCGGTTTCTGATGGGGAATCCTGTAACAGTAAACGAGGATTACCGTTTAAATCCCAGATTTTAATAGTTTTATCAAAACTCGAAGAAGCTAGTTTTGTGCCATCTGGATGAAAGCGCACTCCTGTCACCCCGTCGCGATGAGAGGCAAAGGTTTCTAAAAGTTGTCCTTGGGTATCCCAGAGTTTAATTGTGCCATCGTAACCCGCAGAGGCTAGTTTTGTGCCGTCTGGACTGAAACGAACAGCTAAAACTCCCTCGCTATGATCCGCGAGAGTTTGTAAGACATTGCCGTTTAAGTCCCAAAGTTTAATGGTGCCATCGCGACTAGCGGAGGCGATCGCCTCGCTGTCAGGGCTAAAAGTCACATAAGAAACCCCTTCTTCATGTCCCCGAAAAATATCCAGCAATTCTCCAGAAATACTCCAAAGTTGTACGCCGCGATCGCTGCCTGCTGCTGCAAGAAACTTACCATTGGGGCTAAATTCTACCCACTGTACTGCCCCCATTCCTGCCGCAAGGGTGGCGATCGCCTCTCCAGTAATTGTTTGTAATTGAATCTTGCCATCTTTACCAGCAGTTGCCAAATAGCGTCCATCGGGGCTAAAACGAACATTATAGATTTCCCTGTCCTCTGTCTCTGGGGAATGAGACAAAATGCGAGGAGAAGGGATGGGCAGTTTTTCTGGCTGGGGAGTATTACAAGCAAGGGCTGGAAATTGCCACAACTGCACGGTGCCATCCCAACTACTCGAAACGACGCGCAGTTCCTCGGGGGTTTGATATAAGTCAACACTGGTAACGCTATCTTTGTGACCTGGGAGAGTATGCAGCAAAGTACCATCTTCGCACCACAATTTCACCGTGCGATCGCGGCTGGCACTGGCCAGAATACGGCCATCCGCAGAAAAGGTGACATCCCAAATCACCTCCTTATGACCAAAAAAGCGATTGCGTTCTTTTGTGCCATGCAATGCCCGTTCGAGGGCGGCGATCGTCTTAAACTGGGCGATCGCATCGATATTTCCTCGTACCTGCAAAGGAAATATTTGCCCTCTCTCTTCCCTCTTGCCTATTTCCTGTTCCCTGTTCCCTATTCCCTCCTCCCTAGCAACCGATAATAACTGGCGACCGGCTTTCAAGGCAGAAAGAAGCGCGTCAAAGTGTCGCCCAGAGACGAAAAGGGATTCCGAAGCCGCACTTTCAGCCAGTAAATTAGCTTTAATTAGTTCTTGCTGGGCAATTTGTTGTTGGTGATGAGCGTGCCATGCGGAATATCCTGCAATTAAAGCCAGAAAGGTCATTGCTGCGCCAATGGAGGAAGCCTTCAAACGTTGTCTGCGTTCCCGCGCCAATTCTTGCTGCTGACGTTCGAGACTGGCTTCGATGGTGCGGGTAAAATGGTGACGATATTGTTCTCGAATGGGGGCAACAAAATAATCTCGAGCCAATTGGTAGCGATGTTCGGGGTCTTCAGGAAAGCGAAAAACCAAGCGAGAATTAACCAGAATTTCTAGAATTGAACTTAATAATAATGGTGCATTGATAGTAGATAAGGGATGGGCGGATGTTTCCTGAAATGTTCCCAGAACCGACAAAAGTTCGCTTTGAGTTTTCAGGGGACGAGTATCATTTTCTGCGGTGAGGGCAAAGAGAGTGCGCCAAGCAATATCTTGATTTTCTGTGCCGCAGTCGGCAACAATAGCGAGAAGCGATCGCGTCACTAAGACGGTTTTGGGATGTTCTCCCAAGGCTTGATAATCTTTGAGGGTATCAATGCGATCGGTTTGCAACTGTGCGCCCACAAGGTGGAGTTCAATGGGACGCACGCTACCCCGTTCTTTGGCTAAATCCTTGACAAAGGCATCAATAAGGGCAGGTTCGAGATGAAATTGGGAATTTTCCGTGAGATGCACGATCGCGTTCTTGGTTTCTCGGGGGGTTAAATCTTTTAAGGCATAGCGGTTGCGGCGATCGAGGAGATTATTATCGATAACGGCCAGATCGACAAGGGTTTCAATTTCTAACAGGTGATGCAAATAGTCTTCTCGAATCGAGAAAATTACTTTCACAAAAGGGATAGAGAGGGCATCCCGGAGGAATTCATAAAACTTTTGACGCTGTTCTATTTCGGGACAAAGAAAGAAAAATTCCTCAAATTGGTCGAAAATAAATAAAGTGAGAACCCGATCGCTGAGGTAATATTGCAACTGCTGCAAAATGCGCCGAGGTTCTTCTGCTGAGGGAAAGGGAGACTTTTGCGGTAAAGTTGCGATCGCTTTGTTAAAAAGGCGACAAAGATTTTCTTGCCAATGGCGATAGGTTGTTTGTAGGATGGGCAGGGCATTACGAGCTGCAATGGGTTTTTCCTGAAGAGTTGCCAGCAAACATCCTCGCAGGAGACTGCTTTTGCCCACCCCTGAAGCCCCATGTAAAATCGTTAACTTGCGTTCCCTGCGGCTGAGGGTTTCAATTAGGTCTTCCACTATAATTTGACGACCAGAAGCGGCGATCGCCTCTTGGGAACGGCGATCGATGGCATTCCACCACACACTTGCTCCAAAGGCGGTAGAGTCGTCGATAGAAGCCAAAGGATAAAGCCCATGAAAGGCGCGTAAACCACAATAATGCTCGACAAACTGCCGTTCTTGTTTGAGAGCAAAGGCCAGTTTATACTGCTGATTTTGACAGTAGAGCGATCGCAACTCTTCTAAAACTTCCAAATATAGACGTTCTTTTTCAATCGGTGTATTCTCCCCCAGATCGCTATCCCTGGGGCTAGACCAACGATCTAAGAGGAGTTGGCGCGCATTCTGTAACTGTTCGATCGCCTCTCCATCTTCCCCTTGACGATGTTTAACTCGAGCCAATAAAAGTAAATAGCTTGCATGGTCTTGGTGAAGCGGATAAGGGGCTTTTTGCATGGAAGCAAGAGCTTGTTTGCTCAAATTTTCCGCTTTTTGCCACTCTTCTCGCTCTAAGGCGACTTTAGCGAGAAATCCCAAGGCACGAGGTTTCAAGGTTGGCGATCGGCGATCGGCGATCGGGTTCAGTGCATAAAGGCTCAAACCTTCAAGCGCAGCCCATTCTCCCAATTGTTGCAGAACAGAACCCAATTGAACGATCAACCCCGTGGCAAAGTCGGGTTGGTGTTTAACGGTAAAAATTTCTAAACTCGCCCCAAAGCATTTTTTGGCGGCGTGCCAAGACTCCTGCGCTGCGGCGGGATTTTGTTGCGCCACCCGGCAATAACATAAACCCAAATGAAAAAGAAGTAAACCTTTTTGATCTAAAAAAGGATTGGTAATGTGAGGAGTGCGAGGAAGCGTTAATGCTCCTGTTCCCAGCGATCGCGATTTCAAGCTCTTCTCAGCAGGATTGTCCGAAGCGATTAGCCAGCTACCAATGCCCCAGTATCCCGTCCCCCGACACCAAAAATTAAGGCTTTTCTCAAAATGATTTAGGGCTTCATCGAGACAATTTTGCTGGTAAGCATCCCGAGCCAAAATAAAGTGCCAAGTGGCTTCGCTGGCGGGGTTTAAGCGTTTGGGAAAAGGGAAAAGTTCGCGGCGAGCGCATTCCAATTCCCGGCGAGTGGGGCATCCTGGTGCAAGATCGATCGCCTCGTTGGTTAAAAATTTTTCTGCACCTGCTTCTAAAAGTTGTTGAAAAAGGCTGTCTGTGGTTTGCCACCAAAGGGCTGCTGACTCGCTGAGGGGAAGCTCGAATTTAATCGAAGCGGCAGCCCAACTTTTGAAGTCTGGAGCAAGGCGCGCCAACTTTTGTAGGAGATCGTCTGTTACCCAAATAATAACGGGTAGAGGGAGATGCTTGCGAAATTCATCTCGAACTTGATTGGTAGCTTTCAAAAGGCGATCGGGGTCTTTGACAAGCTCTAAACCAAAGACAACGAGGGCGCTGGGTAAAGGCTGACGGCTGAGGGCTGAAGGCTGAATTGGGTTGCGATTCTTTTTTGCCGACTCCAAACTCCTTTTCTCTTCTAAAGCGTCTAGGAGGGGAGAGAGAAGCGTAGAGATAGAGGGGTTGAGGTGAATGGTTTGGAGAGGCTGCAAGTCTGGCGATCGCAGGAAAACTTCCTCTTGAAATTGTTGCCAAATTTGTTCCCGCAGTCCTTGATAATTGCAACGCACCAAAATAGGGGCAAATTGTCCTTGGGACAGTAAAAGCGCTCTCAATAAGGTTGAAAGCGATCGCGCATTAGTTTCCCTAGCTGTTTGCCCCTTTCGCTGTCGATCCATCACCTATCAATTATCAATGTTAGCTTTACAGGTTTTGGTCGTGATAAAGAGAATTTTAATCGAAATAGCAAAAAACACACCTTGGCACCAACTTCCCGAACATTAGTTTCATAAACGGGGGGGAGAGTGAAGGAGGGATCGACCAATACGGGGTAAATATATCCTTGCAGTTGGCGATCGAGGCTGGGTTCGCCGAGGAGGTAGGCAAGGATGAGGGTGTCTAAGGTGAGTCGAGCCGTTCCTCGTCCGCGATCGGCTTCAATATGAATCAGTTGCCAAAAAGCAGAAAAATTGTTTCTTTTCTTAACAAAACTGCGATCGCCTCTCCTCCAACCCAAACCAACTCGCAACACAAAATTGCCAAAAAGTCAAGATATTGTTTCACTTCTTAACAGAGAAGCGATCGCCGTGCTAATTTTCCTCTCGATCCGCGATCGCCTGCTGCACCTGTTCTACACTCAGAGAAAGAGATGCAGCAATGCGATCGATACTTAACCCAAGTTCCAGTAAAATCGGAATGAGTTGTATCTTCGCTTCCTCGCGACCTTCCTCGCGACCTTCCTCGCGACCTTCCTCGCGACCTTCCTCGCGACCCTCTTCCCTCATTTCTCTGGCAAAGCGGGTTTGTCTCAATTCGTCTAATCCAAACATTTGTTCCATTGCCTCCCTACTCAGATCGGAAAATTTGTAACTAAGAACCGTTGTTATCAAGTTTAGCAAATCGAGCCGCTCCGTTTCATCTTCCACCTCATCAGTTTGCTCTAAAACTTCTCGACCCACCTCCAAAGCCACAGCGCGATCGCAGATAACTAAGCGGACGATCTCCATATTGAGCGATCGAAACCGACGCGAGGGTAACTCATCCAAATAAATTCGCGTCACCTTCCGAGACTCCAACAACTCCTGATAAGGGAGCAAATTTTTGGGTTCAAAACCCCGTGTCGCAAAAATAATAATCCCTCGCCAATCTTGTCCAGGATTGTTCTGATTCAAATAAATAAAAATCTCAGCAAATAATCCCGCATAAACATTGGCATCATAGCGAAATTGTACCTCAGTAAAATAGAGTGGTTTTGTTGTATCTTCTTGCAAAGGCTGAAAAAATCCATCAATACGAAACGCCGTTTGTTTGACCTCATAGGAGGCAAAATTGTAATCTTGTGCCTCTTGTACGGGACGCTCGATTAACTCAAAAAAGACCTCTCCTCGTTCCTTAAACAAGCGGTAAAAAATCGAATCTGTTTTCATATTTCCCGAACCAATAATCTCTCATTACTTTGTCAGTTTGCTTCCTTTTTTTTCCTTAAAGTAGAAAAATTGTTTCTTTTCTTAACAAAACTGCGATCGCCTCCCCTCCAACCAAAACCAACTCGAAACACAAAATTGTCAAAAAGTCAAGTAAAACATATAATTTGTTACTATTAAGTTTTTAAAAACTTTTCCCCTTCTCAACTCCTGCCATGAAACAATAAGAAGCCCGTCCTAAACCCAAACCATGAACGACACCGATCGCCAAACCCTCAGCCAACTCCTCGATCGCTGCCTGCAACAAAGCGATCGCCTCCTCGTCCAGAAGACCAAAATGGGGAACACCGAGGCTTATCTCAGTACCGTTAGCCTTGAATGGTTAAGCGATCGCGTCCAATTTGCCGCCCAACTCCCCCTCTTCCGCCAGAAAATTGACCCCGAAACCTTGGCGATCGTCCCCGACGCAGACACCGCCGAAAACCTGCAACAGCGCCCCCTAGACTGGTCGCGACAGGCACCCCTCACCCAATACCTTGCCACGCGCCATACCCATAAATTCCCCGCCCTCCTCGCGGTCCTCAGCCCCTCCTGGACCGACGACCCTAAAGCCCCCCAATGGGACAAAGAAGGACGCGCCAGAGAAACCGCCGCCCATTTTGACCCCCTCGATCGCAACCATAGCCTCGGCCTCCTCAGCCTCAACCGGGAGATCGACATCTTTGCCCTCGACGGCCAGCATCGACTCATGGGCATTCAGGGATTGATGGAACTGATCCGCACAGGTAGACTGGAAAAATATAAAAAGAGCAAAAAAACTACCGGAGTTGCGATCGCCATCGACGACCCCTACCAAGACCTCGATCGCGCATACTTGCAAACCCTCCCTCAAGAAACCATCGCCGTTGAATTCATCCCCGCCGTCATCCAAGGAGAAACTCGCCAAGAAGCACGCCGTCGCGTCCGTTCCATCTTTGTCCACGTTAATCTCACTAATATTCGTCTCAGTAAAGGTCAACTTGCCCTTCTCAACGAAGATGATGGTTTTTCCCTCGTTGCCCGACAGATCGCCCTCAACCATCCCTTATTTAAAAAAGGGCGCAAAACCAAAGATCGCGTTAATTGGAATAGTGCCACCGTTGCCGCCAAATCTACCGTCCTCACTACCTTACAAGCCCTGCAAGAGATGGCGCGGGTTTATCTCGTTCACCCCTTCCCCCACTGGAAACCCACTGATACGGGACTCCTCCCTCTGCGTCCCGACGATGAGGAACTTAAAGATGGAGAAAAAGAATTTAATATTCTCTTTGATTATCTCGCAGAACTCCCCAGTTATCGCCAACTCAAACGCAAGGATACCCCAGAATTACGCCGTTTTAGCCACGATGTCGGGGGTGGGCAAGGAAATCTGCTTTTTCGCCCCGTGGGTCAAATTGCCCTCGTACAGGCGATCGGTTTTCTTGTCTATAAAAAACGCTTAAATTTACATGATATTTTCACTAAACTCAGCCGCTACGATGCAGAAGATGGCTTTAGTAAAATTGATTTTTCTTCATCAATATGGTATGGGATTTTATACGATCCTTTGAGAAAACGCATTCAAGTTTCGGGTAAAGATTTAGCCTCTAAATTAATCATTTATTTAATCGCAGGACAAGAGGATGAGTTTGAATTGATTAAATTAAAAACAGCATTCGCTAAAGCGAGAACGATGGGAGAAGAACAAGCGATCGATTTATCCGGTGCATGGGTGAATCCCCGAGAGATAGAGCTACCTAAAATGCTGTAGAATAAGAGGGGAAATGTTAACTTACCCCTGAAGGCGATCGAGAATTGTGATAATGCGATCGCCTTGAAAATCATTGACTAATCTTCTTAATTCTGCTGCTAAACTAGCCTGAGATTCTGGGATTTCAGAAATAAGATTGAAAAGGGCATCATCATCGAGATTAATGGCTGCTTTCCGAACGCGATCGCGCCATTCCATCGGCATAATATTTAAGTCTTCCATCGTCATAGGTTTCTCTTCTCTCGTTTCTACAACTGGGCATTCTTCCTCATAAATAAACTGTACTCCTAAATGTTTGGTCATGGTCGCAAAAAGAACATCTTCCTGAAAAGGTTTGCGAACAAAATCATCGCATCCCGCAGAAAGAACGATCGCCTTTTCTTCCTCTAACACACTGGCTGTTAAAGCAATTACTGCTGTTGCATTGCCTTTCGTTGTCCCTTTAATATATTGAGTGGCTTCGTATCCATCCATTACCGGCATTCTCATATCCATCCACACTAAATGGGGTTCCCACTCCTCCCAAATGGCGATCGCCTCTTTGCCATTTCCTGCTTCTTTTAATTCAAAACCAAGGGGGACTAAAATTTTAATTAATAGTTTACGATTGACGGGTTTATCATCGACTACTAATATTTTATACTGTTTTTGATTGGGAGCAAGGGCAACAACATGACGAATCGTTTTATTGCTTTGAATCTCAGATTTTTGCACAATCTCTGCTTGAATACTAAAGGAAAATGTCGTGCCAATATTCACTTGACTTTGAACATGAATATCTCCTCCCATCAATTGCACAAATTGACGACTAATTGCTAAACCCAAACCTGTTCCTTCTTGTACGGTTTTACCGCTTTTTGTTTGACTGAAGGCATTAAAAAGATTGTTGATTTCATCTGGGGCAATTCCCATCCCTGTATCTTCAATTTCAAAATGAATAGTTGTTTTCTTCTGACTTGTTTTCTCTTCATTGTTCATTGAAAAAACTCGGACTGTAACGCCTCCTTTTGAGGTGAATTTGAGAGCATTATTAATTAGATTAATTAAAATTTGACGGAGTTTTAACGCATCTGTGTGAATATATTGTGGCACGTCTTCTGCATAGGTAAAGTTAAGTTGTAATTCTTTTTCTTCTGCTTTAATTTCTAACAAATTCTCCACTTCATTTAAAAGGGCATAGAGATCGAAGTTTTGAGGATTAAAGCTGATTTTTCCTGCTTCAATTTTTGACAAGTCCAAAACTTTATTGATCAGAGATAATAAATAATCGCCACTACTGTTAATAATTTGTACATTTTCTTTATGTTCTACGGGCAAAGTTTGCGATCGAAACATAATTTGTGAAAACCCTAAAATGGCATTGAGAGGGGTTCGTAACTCGTGACTCATATTCGCTAAAAATTCACTTTTTGCTTTATTCGCAACCTCAGCTTTTTCTTTAGCAACGACTAATTCTTCAGTTCTTTCTTTAACTCGTTCTTCCAACGTGATTAAAGCATTTTGTAATTGTTCTGACATCAGATTAAAAGATTGTTCTAATTCTCCAAGTTCATCATTTCGTTGAATATGAATTTCTCGACTCCAATGGCCGCGAGAAATATTTTTTGCTGCTTCATTGAGTCGTAAAATCGGTTTTGTTACCCAACGTGCTGTTAAAATACCAATGACGATCGCCATAATTAAAGCGGCAAAACAGAGTAAAATGGTGTTGCGAGTATTGCGATTAATTTGTGCCATAAAATCAGCACGGGGAATAACGATCGCGATCGACCAATCTAAACCAAAGCGATCTTGAAAAGGGTGGATTTGTAAAAAATATAATTCTCCTGCAATATTTAAGTTGATTTGAGTGCGATCGCCGCGATCGATTAAGTTTTGCGAAGTAATTTCAGCCGCAATCTTCCGAGTTAATGAGTCTTGACTTTCTTCAGCTAATACTCGCGTTAATTTCTCATCTTGAAGTCGAGATAATTTTTCTAAAGTTGAAGTTGCCACTAACCTTCCCGATCGCTCTATAATAAAACTTTGTCCAGTTTTGCCAATTTCTAGATTAGCCAGAAAATTGCTAATGGCGACTAAATGTAAACTACTATTGACCACTCCATCTAAATTTCCTTGGCGATCGTAAACGGGACGAACCGCCGCTAATGTTAAATCTTTGGTGGTAAACTGAGGAAAGATTTCGCTCCAAACTTCTCTTTTTGCGGCAACTGGATCG
>NZ_JAYGHV010000042.1:0-13571 GCF_034932145.1 Spirulina sp. 06S082
TGTGCCAAAATTTCTCGCGAATTAAATCCCCATGTTACCCCAATTGCCTTTACCCCGCTTTTTTTTGCCGCATTAATATCTCGCGTTTCATCGCCAACGTAAACAACTAAATTGGGATCGATATTGTATTTCTGTAATAGCGTGCGAAGAATTCTATCTTTGCCAAAAATTGTGTTACCAGAATAAATAAATTCAAAAATATTCTCTAAATCATTTTCCTTTAAAAACGCACTCACATTTTTTTCAATATTAGAAGTGAGGATACCCAGTTTTATTTGTTTGGCGAGCAAGGAATTTAAAGAGATTTCGATCCCCGATATTGGTAAAATACTGGCAATTTTTTGATTGAGTTCTTCTTTAGCTCTCCGTAACAGAAAGGGAATTTTAAAAATAGAAATTTCTGACCTTTGTACAATTTCACGAGAACTCAAACCTCGCATTTGAGCTACTTCTGCATCGGTAACGGGTTTATAGCCAAATTCTTCTGACAATTGATTGAGAATTTCAACAAATGTGCTGTGGGTATCTGCAATCGTACCATCAAAATCAAAGATAACTAATTCAATTGTCATTGTTTTTTATTACTCATTACCCACTACTCCCGATATTATCTAGATTAGCACGGGCATTGCGTTTTAACATTTCTGGCTTAATTCGACGTAAAGCAGAAGCCGGAAAACGTCGATCCCATTCTTCCTGAGAAATTGTGGCTAATTCTGTTAAAAAAGGAGAGATATTATCGGGATAGGGTTGAAAGTCTGTAATATCTGTTTCTTTAGCAAATCGTTGATTCCAGGGGCAAACCTCTTGGCAAATATCGCACCCTGCAACCCATCCTTCCAGATGAGAGGCGATCGCCTCGGGCAGTTTTTCGGCACGATTTTCAATGGTATGGTAAGCAATGCAACGATTGGCATCAACAACGAAAGGTTGCGCGATCGCCCCTGTGGGACAAGCATCCAAACAGCGCGTACAAGTCCCACAATGTTCTGTATGAGGGCGATCGGGGGTAAAATTCAAATTGGTTAATATCTCCCCTAAAAAGACCCAACTCCCATATTCTCTCGTAATCACATTACTATTTTTCCCAATCCAACCCAGTCCCGCACGTTGCGCCCAAACTTTATCTTGTAGGGGTCCAGTATCAGCATAATATCGTGCTTGAATGCCTTCTCCCGTACTTTCTAGCCATTGAGTCAGTATTTTTAGCTTTTTAGAGAGGATTTTATGATAGTCTCTTCCCCAACCATAGCGGGAAATTTTACCGCGATCGCCTCCTTCCTGATGTTGGTGGGGGGTATAATAATTTAAAGCAACAGCAATAACCGATCGCACTTCCGGCATAACTTTACGAATATCAAAGCGTTTGGGGTTTTCCATCCATTGCAGCGAACTCTGATAGCCAGAATCTAACCATGTTTGGAGATGATTCTCTAAACCATCTTCATTCTCGATCGCAGCAATTCCTACCCGATGAAAACCGATTTCTCTCGCTTTTTCTTTGATGCGATCTTTATTAATCTCCACGTTTTAAATTTTGTTTTAATTGGCTTAATTTAGCTCAAAAACTATTTCTCGGAATGAACTTGTACTGTTTCTTGAAGGGGATCTGGAATTGGCTCTACAGAGACTTCTTTTTGTTTATTCAAGTACGCACGTTCTTTCAGTTTTAGCAAGCACAAAGTGACAATAACGATAGCACCAAATAAACCAATAAAATTAGGTTTGACATACAAGAAAAATTTCGTTATCTCCGTTCCTAAAATGCAACCTTGTACAATGGTTGTTCCGAGTAAAGTCCATTCTTTCTCGCGAAACATTGCCAAACTAATGAAGATTGAAGTTGAACTAGCAATCAGAGCAATAGTTGCAATAACTAAGGTAATAAATATAGCCATTGCAGAACTTTCAGGACTAAAATCTCCAGAAAGCTGAATTGTTGCTCCTAACAGGAATTTAACTCCCTCTTGTACTGCTAAGAAAAAACTGATAGGAATGACAACAACTGCGCTCACTAACTGTAGCGTTCCTAGGGTTGTCCAACGGATTGAAGGAATATGAATAGATATTTTTTTCATAGTTTTTTATCCTGATTTGGAAACTTTTTTTTGTGAAAAAGAATTAATGGTGAGAAAGAAATGTTATAAGGGAATCTCCTTGATGCTATCCAAAGAAACAGAGAAATTAGCAGTCTTTATTTTTTCTTTATTTTCTGAAATTCGCTGATTTGGAATTCGCTGACAACGTGCCGCAAATTCACAGCGAGAGCAAATCTTTTTGGCTAGAGAAACTTGAGGAAAAGGAATCTGGTCGGTTTGATAGCGATCGCTGGCCTCTTGAAGTTGAGTTAAAAGCTGAGTAAGGTCGGTGCGAGTTTGTTCGTGTTGAACGGTATTATAACTGAATTTTAGGGACTGAGGACGAGATCCGACAAACCAATAAGTCAGGGAAATTTGTTCTGGAGTGAAATCCGATGTTTCCGCTAAAACAAAGGGATAGAGACGGGTTTGCCAATGACGGGCGAGGCGATCGCGTTTTTGGGGCTGACGATGGGTTTTCCAATCGAAAATTTCAGCGCGATCGCCCCTAACGATTAAGAGATCGTAAATCGCTACGAGTAAATATCTTCCCCAAGTTAGAGTGCGAGGGTGTTCGGCTTCTCGTCCGGTGCTGTCCTCTAAGTTAACAACATCGGGGGCTGCTTGGACAAGGGAAGAAACTGAGCGATCGAATTCAGCATTCTCTTGCAAGAAAATCTGAACCGGTAGCCCGAGTTCCCTCTGCTGCATCAAAAGGTGAAATTGACTGCCCCAAATGAGGCTTTCTTGCTGTTCTGGTTCGATGGGAGAACCCAATTGATCGAGGTAAATATGCTGATATTTGCGAAAGCAGGTTTCGAGAAGATTGAGATGGCCTTGGGAAATACGAATGGGAGGAGAAAACATGGGAAAATTCAAAATCCAACTCAATAAAATACTTTAACAAGGTTGGCTGACATTAATCCTACTTGCTTCTAGAAATAGAGGGGCGAGAAGTGGCCGAAGGAGTTTGTTTAAAGGAATCTTGTTTCGGCACGATCGCATAAATTGTCCTCTGGATGGAGAAAACATTGAACATATTTAAGTCTACTTCTTTAAATATCCCTTCTCAATTTGACATTATTATTGTGGGTTCCGGGGCAGCAGGACTCTATGCTGCTCTTTGTTTACCAGAATCCTATCGTGTCTTGCTCGTGACGAAAGGTAAACTAGGAACGGGTTCGAGTAAATGGGCGCAAGGGGGCATTGCGGCTGCGATCGCCCCCGATGATTCTTCCCAACTGCATCTAGAAGATACTTTAAATGCTGGGGCGGAACTGTGCGATCGCCTAGCTGTAGAATTCTTGGTGGAAAATGCTCCCTCGGCGATCGCTTCTCTTTTGCAACTGGGAGTCATCTTCGATCGCAAAAACAACAAACTGGCGACTACTCTAGAAGCTGCTCATTCTCGTTCCCGCGTGCTGCATTCCCAAGATACCACCGGACGGGCGATCGTGGATATTCTCACCGCGAGGGTTTTAGAACGTGCCAATATTCACATTTTATCCCCAGCCTTTGTCCTGAATTTGTGGCTGGACTCTCAAGGCGATCGCTGTCAGGGAATAAGCCTTCTCCACAACAGTCAAATTCTTTGGTTGAAGGCCAATGCCGTTATTTTAGCCACTGGTGGAGGCGGCCAAATTTTCGCTAAAACTACCAACCCTACCGTCAGTACCGGGGATGGCGTTGCTCTTGCTTGGCGTGCTGGTGCGATCGTGCGCGATTTAGAATTTATACAGTTTCATCCTACAGCCCTCAGCCAACCGGGAGCCCCTCATTTTCTCATTAGTGAAGCAGTTCGAGGAGAAGGGGCGCATTTGGTGGATAGTGAAGGCAGACGTTTTGCCTTTGACTACCATCCCCGAGGAGAGTTAGCCCCGCGAGATGTGGTCAGTCGGGCGATTTTTAATCATTTAGAGAAAACCGCCCCCGATCCGGCAACCGCCTGCGTTTTCTTGGATTTAGGGGCGATCGCCCCGGAAAAAATTCGCTATCGTTTCCCCAATATCATTCAAACCTGCCAGCAATGGGGTATTGATGTTTTCGCGCAGCCTATTCCCGTTGCTCCTGCGGCTCACTATTGGATGGGAGGAGTTGTGGTGGATTTAATGAATGCCACATCTCTACCGGGTTTATATGCTATTGGCGAAACCGCCAGCACGGGAGTACATGGTGCTAATCGCTTGGCCAGCAATTCTTTGTTGGAATGTATTGTTTTTGCGGCACAATTGCAAAAGCTAGAAATCAAGCCTGTTGGCGATCGCCAACTGGAGTCTTTTACGGTATTTCAGGGAAATTGGCAAGGTGAAATCGCTGAAATCGAAGCGATTCGGGAAAAATTATTGCCTGCTTTGATGTGGCACAGTGCGGGGATTTGTCGATCGCAATTGGTGTTAGAAGAAGCGATCGCTCAAGTAGATTTTTGGCGCTCTCAGTTAGTAAATTTAGAGGTGGGTCAATATCTTTTTAATTTATCTCCTAGAAATAACATTCAGTTTGAATCTGAGGCCGCTGAGAAACAATTAAAGTTTGTCGCAGAAACGATGAATTTATTAGATATTGGCTCTTTAATTCTCAAAAGTGCCGCATTTCGATCCGAAAGTCGAGGAGGGCATTATCGCACCGATTATCCCAATAGGTCGGATGCTTGGCAAGGTCATACTTTAATTAAGGGGGATGGGATCGAGATGTCCGCAATCGAAAATTCTTGAGTAGGGATTCTTTCGAGTTTGTGATGCAGCCATCGATAGTTTAATCGGCTGCAGTTAGAGAATGAAAAAGAGCCTCTAAATTTTCTTGAGTATAATTAAACTGCGCGATCGCAATTTTCGCAGCAATCAAGGTTTTTAAAAACTCTGCCCCTTCTTCTCGCGTCCCTGAAAATTCAACTTTCATGTTTCCTGTCTCTTTTAGCATCTGCCAATTTTCTACCCAAGGGCAATTTTTTAACTCGGTTTCTAATGCTTCTAAATTGTCCAATGCTGTAATTAAAAGCTGAGGACGAGAAAAGCGACTATATATCTCTTTCAAGGGCGCACTTTCTACTAAAAAACCGTATTCCATCACGCCAATTGAGGTGCAAAGTTCTGCTAAATCACTTAAAATATGGGAAGAAATTAAAATCGTCATCCCTGCTTCTTGTAGGGTTTTAATTGTTTCGCGAAACTGCATCCGCGAGAGGGGATCTAAACCCGATACGGGTTCATCTAATAATAATACAATCGGTTCGTGAACGATAGTTCTGGCCAAGCTGAGACGCTGTTTCATTCCTCTTGAAAGCGTTGCGATCGCACTATTTCTGCGCTCGACTAATTGGACTAATTCCAACACTTCATTGATACGACGCTGACGGTGGGGTTGTTTCAAACCGTATAACCGCGCAAAATATTCCAAATAGTCGAGAATAGTTAAGTCTTCATAAACGGGATAATTATCGGGAAGATAGCCTAAATTCTTCTTTAACCTCGCATTGGTGTCATTTCTTAAAAGGCGATCGCCGTGAATGAAAATATCCCCGATCGTCGGTTCTTCGATCGCAGCCAACATCCGAATTAAAGTCGTTTTTCCGGCACCATTTGCCCCAATTAAACCATAAACTTCTCCCTCGGTAATTTGCAGATCGATCGCATTGACTGCAATGCGGCGATCGAATTGTTTCGTTAACCCATGAGTGGCGATCGCAGTTTCTTTACCCATTTTTTGTTAGTGGTTAGTTAGTAGTGGTTAGTGGTTAGTTTTTAGTTTTAAGTTAGGAAAGAGGAGAAGAAGATCGCGGGATGCGCTTTTGAATTAAACCTAAAACCGTGTCCCACAAAGTTGCTAAAATTGAGGGTTTGAGTTGCTGTTGTAAATCTTGATAAATAGATAGTTCTGAAAGTTCCAATTCTGTCGCGATCGCCACAGCGAGATCGGAATATTCTCGCGCTGTTTCTAAATTCCCCAATTTTTGATTGAGTTGTGCTAAATTCTTCAATATTTCCGCTTCTAAATGCCTGGCATTAATACTACGAGAAATTTTTAATGCGTCTTGCAAATGCTCTCGAGCTTCGGCATACTCATTAAGGTGTAGATGACTTTCTCCAATGTGACCAATTAAGCGCCCTTCTTCATAGCGATCGCCTAATTCCTTGGCGATCGGTAAACTTTGTTGTAAATGCTTAATTGCTTGGGTATGATTGCCCAAAAAGCCGTAAATTACCCCCAAATTTCCTAAAGCAGTCCCCAAACCAGCGCGATCGCCGGAAGCGCGGGCGATATTCCAGTGTTGTTGATAAAGAGACATAGCGCGATCGCTATCTCCAAGGGCATGATAGGCATTTCCTAAATTACCAAATATTTGCCCTTCTGCCAATTTATCTCCCGTTGTGCGGGCAATTTTCAACGCTTTGTGGGAAACGCGAATTGATTTCTGGTAGTTCCCTAAATAAAAATAAGCCATTCCTAAACTACTCAAGGCTTTACCTTTCCCTGGCAGATCGTTCAAGGCTTCGGATACGATCAAATGTTCTTCAAAGCGTTCTAAGGCTTGGCGATAATTGCCCAAAGCACAATCAGCATTTCCCAACTGCATGACGGCTTTTCCTTCCCAAGCGCGATCGCCAATATTGCGGGCAATACTTAATAGTTCTTCATAACAGGAAGTCGCCGTATTATACTCTCCCATATTGCCGTAAGCATTACCAATATTGAGAAGGGCTTCCTCAAGTTTAACCAGAGCCTGCGATCGCGTTTCTGTGGCAATATCTTCCTTTTCCAATGTTTTTCGCACTAAATCGAGATAGTGCTGTAAATACTCCACCGTTTGCGTATAATCTTTAATCGCATAATAAGAATTTCCCAAATTGTAGAGAATTGTTTCTAAGTTCTTTTTCCCTTCCTCTTTACCTTTTAAAGTTAAATATTGTTGCAAATATTCAATTGTCGGACGATAGCGGTGTAGGGAATAACAAGCATTACCCAAATATAATAACGTGATTGCCAGTTCTGCGGGCATCTCCCGCGTCTCTGTGCGATTTAAGTATTGCTGAAGATACTCCACAGCCTGTTCGTATTCTTTGAGAATATAATAGCCTCGTCCCAAAGCAAATAAGGTTTCCTCAAAGGATTCTCGCTGTTCTTGATTTCCTTCAGTTAGGCTCAAATATTGATTCAAATATTCAATTGCTGGAGAAAACTGTTCTTTGATATAATAAGCCTGACCCAGCTTTAAAAAGATTTTTGTTAAATTGGGTTGTTGTTTTTGACTTTCAACGCGATCGAGATAGCGTTGTAAGTATTCAATCGTTTTATCATAATTTTTCAAAACTGAATAGGAATTGCCCAGATATAACCAAGTTGTTTCTAAATCGCGAACTCGTTCTTTACTTTGGGTCAAATTGAGATATTGTTGCAAACATTTCGCGGCACTTTCATACTCTTGCAGACAATAATAAGCATTCCCTAAATATAATGATGTTGTCTCGATCGCCAAGGATTCACCCGTTCGAGTCACCGTACTCAGATATTCTCGCAAATATTTAATTGTCTGTTCCCAATCTTGTAAGAAATAATGAGCATTGCCAAGATAGAGAAAAATATTCGCTGACTCGATTTGCTGTTCTTGCTTTTTAAGGAGTTGCAAATGTTGTTGCAAGTATTTAATAGCACGTTCGTATTCTTGCAGATAATAATAAGCATTCCCCATCGCCAGTAAAGTTTTTTCTGGGTCTTGCTCTTGTTCTACATCAGGAATAATATCTAAATATTCTTGTAAATACTCTGCGGTTTTGCGATAATTTTGGAAAGAGTAATAAGCATTGCCCAAATATAATAACGTCGTTGCTAAAATACGTTCTTGATGATTATTGCGAGCAATGGGTAAATATTGCTTTAAATACTCGATCGCCTCTTTGTATTGTTTCAGAGAATAATAAGAATTTCCCAGATAAAACAGCGTCTCTCCCGATCCAAAAAATTCCGCAAAATTAGGGGTTAATTCCAAACACTGCTCTAAATATTCAATCGTTTTTGCATAATTTCCTAGGGTATAATAAGCATTCCCTAAATAGAGAAAAGTCCGATCTAAATGAGGAGATTCTTCCTTTTCTTGAACGCGATCGAGATATTCTTGTAAATATTGAACAGACTGCTGATAATCTTGGCGCAAATAATAGGTATTTCCCAATCCTTGCAAACAAACCGAGTCAACCTTCGCATTAACTTGTCCGAGAAGCGGTTGATAAAGGGCGATCGCCTCTTGGAAATATCCATCTTTTTCCAGTTGATGGTGCAGTGTTTCTCCCGTTTCTAACCGGAGAAAAAGAATTTCGCTGGCTTCTTCCCAGGCACCTAATTCGCAAAAATGATGAAAGGCTTCTAAATATCCTCGCACTTGTTCCAATTGAGAATCGCCAGGATCGGGCTGATACATTTGTAAATAGTAAAATGCCCAGCGAATATGTGCGATTTCTGTTAAGTTTAAATCTTCTAAAACTTCATGTAAGCTAGGGGGAGAAGATTCATTACCTAGATTGCTAATACTATGCTTTAAACCCGCCCAATATTTGACACATTCAATAAAGCGCACCAAAGCTGAAAGATGGATAGTCGGAGGCTCTTCATGGGCATTATTCCCATTCGTATTTCCTTCTGCTTCGACTTCAGGATAGGATAAGACAAACTGCTTTTCTGCCTTGCGGTAGCGAACTTTTAAGGCTTCTTGTTCGGATAAAATTTTGAAATTTACTTTTTTTTCTAGTTCACTCATATTTTTTCCCTTTTTTATTCAGGTCTCTGTAAACTATTTAACACAATTTGACGCAAGTAATCATGTAAATAATACCGAACAGCACGGTTATTTTTTTCCTCCTCTAAAAATAAACGGCGATTGAGTGTATCTAAGGCTAATTTTTGCTCGTTAAGCGAAAAATTTCCGATCAAAAACCCCCATCCTTGAGGATCGACTGCTCGTTGGTTTGCAGCCCCCAAACACAGTAATTCATAAGCTAAAGGATAAATTGAATTTAAGCGCTGACAGGCTCTTTCCAGAGATACTCGCACCCAATTGGATAAACTTCGAGATGATAAGTAGGAAGTATTTGGCTCTCTCCCCACTTCTGTCAAGTCGATTTCGTATTCATAACCATATTCGCGCCAGTAAGCTCGAATATTGCCATAATAGGGATATTCTCGAATTTCTCCGGCAATAATTTTCAGAGCGAGAGGATGACCTTCATAGACTTCTGTAATTTCTTCTAGGCAGTTTTCTTCAGTGAGACTTTTTAAAGGAATTCCCCAGGTTGTAAAAAGCTGTTTCACTGTGGCAAGTTGCAATCCTTTTAGGGCGATCGCCGCGACTTTTGTGCTAGAGAAGTCGGCAAATAATTGCGGTTGAATGCGAGTAGTGAGAATGAGGCGCGATCGCAGTTCCGAAAGTGCCAGTAAGCCTTGAAATAACTGTTTTAGGGTCGAATCTTTAAAGTTACGATCTGCATCGAGTAAGACTTCAATACTATCGAGGATCAGCAAACAGGGTTGAAATTGCAATTTCGCGATAACCGCAGTAATAAGGTTGCTTTCTCCCCCGAGCAAAAGTTCTTGTTTGGCAATTTCTTCCCCCAAAACCAAACGGGCGATCGCTTCTATTCCTCCTCTTTGATGTTGAAAATCAATCTTTAAACCTAAAGGAAATTCCTGTTGTAAGGTCGGATTTTGCATCAAATGTTCTACAAAAGCGGTTTTACCAATACCACCAATACCCGTTACGCAAAGTAACCAGCAGGAATTCTGTAATTGCTGCACCAGTTCCGTCGCGAGGGCTTCTCGTCCTACCCAAGGCGAGGTGGAGGGTGTGGAGGCATTTTGAGAGGCTTCCTTCCCTTCCTCGATCGGCAGGATTTGATAATCGCTGCGACGCAATTTAGTCTCAAAAGCCTTAAACAAAGCTCTGATTATCGAGAGCTTTTCCGGTTGACGACCATAGAGAATTGAAATCGCGCGATCGACGGGAATATTAGCGCGATCGGCGATTTTACTATAACTGACTCGGCGATTTTGTTCGGCATTGCTGGCGGCGATCGCAGATTCAATTTTACTGATGCCGCGATCGGTTAATAGTCCTCCTTTTTTGGGCTTTTTAGTTTTTGGGGATGGGGATTCCGGCGGCACAGGCGACCTCTCAACATTCAACAGGAGCGATATAATATAGCATCTTACATTTTTTTACAATTTTCTGAAATTATTAGTTTAATATGGCTCATTCTGCTCCAGCAAGCGATTCCGCTTCAACGCCTCCCATCTCCGAAGGGCAAAACCCAGTCAAGGAAACAACTTCGGAACCTCCAATCCCTGAAGAGCAAGCCAGTTACGTCAAATTAGCCATGCGAAATATGGTTCGCAAACGAGGAAAATCGCTCTTTCATTTTTTCCTGTCCACTCTTGGGGTTTTAGGCTTCTTAATTGGCATTTCCTACTTAACCCGATAAATCTACTACTATTATCAACGAACCATTGGACAAACCGAAACCGCGATCGCTCATCCTCGCTTTCCAAGATTGTTTTTTTGCCGATCCTGCCCTAGAAAAGGCTCCTATTTCCGAGTTAACATGGCAGACTTGGTTTCAGCAATGGAGTCAGACAATGGCGGTAGAGATGCCGATCGCGGAAACATGGGAAGTAGGTTTGCGCTTGAGTGGCGATCGCGAGATACAAAACCTTAATGCCAGCTATCGCCAAAAAGACTACCCAACAGACGTTCTCGCCTTTGCTGCCCTAGAAGAAGCCGATTTTCCCAACATAGCAGAACTAGAAACAGAACCCCTCTATTTAGGCGATATTATTATTTCCGTAGAAACCGCATCTCGTCAAGCGCGATCGCAAGGTCATTCTTTGCAAATTGAACTAGCATGGCTGGCTTCTCATGGTTTTCTGCACCTACTGGGTTGGGATCATCCCGATGAAGAAAATCTCTTGAAAATGCTGGCACAACAACGAGTTTTGCTGCAAATTGTCGGTTTGGTGAATGGCGATCGGTAAATTTTCCCGATCGATGTTACAACTGGGGTGTGATATGGGAGAGCCTCTCCCACTGCCAAAAAATTAACAAACCTTATCATTCTTGACTATAATCCTGTTCGATCGCCCTTAATGTCCCCTTTGTTGTTTCCATCGGAAATATTTATGACTTATCCGCAACAACTCGCTCCTAATGCAGAAGTTACGCCCTCCGTATCTTCCCTATTTTCCCTACTCACGGCAGCCGATCCCGATCGACCTAACCGAGATTTAGCTTGGAAAGTGGCCGCCAACTTGTTTCTCAGCTTTAAATATGCTTGGGCGGGAGTGCGCTATGCTTTCATCACCCAGCGTAATTTTCGCATTCACGTCGCGATCGCCACCACGGCCATTAGTTTGGGACTCTTCCTCAGTATTTCGACCTTGGAAATGGCCATAATTGGCTTGACTTGCGCCCTCGTAATGGTGTTAGAACTTTTAAATACCGCGATCGAGTCCGTCGTCGATCTAACCGTGCAGAAGAGCTATCACGAACTGGCTAAAATTGCCAAAGACTGTGCAGCCGGAGCCGTTTTAATTTCGGCGATCGCGGCGGTTTTCGTAGCGGGACTGATCTTAGTTCCCCCCTTAATGACACGGCTTCTTTTACTGTAAACGCCCTTGGGAGTATTTCTATTGATTCTTGTCATCGATAATTACGATAGCTTTACCTATAACTTAGTTCAGTATCTGGGAGAATTGGGACGAGAATTTCCCGTTGCTCAAGATATTCGCGTCCATCGCAACGACTGTATTGACGTAAAAACCATTCAGGAACTTGCCCCCAATGGAGTCGTCATTTCCCCCGGTCCCGGTCGTCCGGAAAATGCAGGTATTTCCGTTAGTTTAATTCGCGAATTAGGCAGCACTCTCCCCATTTTAGGCGTTTGCTTAGGACATCAGGGCATCGCTCGCGCTTTTGGCGGTAAAATCATTTCTGCTCCCATCCTCATGCACGGTAAAGTATCTCAAATCCACCACCATAACCAAGGCATTTTTGAGAGCTTAGATAATCCCTTTATTGCAACCCGCTATCACAGCTTGGCAGTCGATCGCGAAACTCTACCCGAAGTGCTAGAAATTACAGCACGGGCAGAAGATAACACCATTATGGGACTCCGCCATCGCGACTATCCTCACATCCAAGGGGTTCAATTTCACCCCGAGAGCGTTTTAACCACTTCAGGGAAAAAACTGTTGCGAAATTTCCTACAATCTTTAGACTAAACGAAAACAAAAAATTTTTATGAAACGGCGACAGTCAATCCGCTACGCGGGCATTGGTTTTTTGAGTACGGCGGGGATCGCGGCAACTTCTCAAGGTTATCCCGCCCAAGGGCAATCCGGTGGCGTTACCGTTAAATACTTGGGTCATACCTGTTTCCTCTTCTCTGGAGGAGGAAAGCGGATTTTAGTGAATCCTTTTCGGGACCTCGATATTGGTTGTACCGCCGGATACCGATCGCCTCGCGTAGCAGCAGATATAGTTTTACTCAGTTCTCAGCTTTTTGATGAAGGTGCGCCCCAAAATATACCGGGATCTCCCGATATTTTATTCGAGCCGGGTTCCTATCAAGTTAGAGGACAACAATTCCAAGGCATCGCGATCGCCCACGATCGCAAAGGCGGGCGACAATTTGGTACAAATGTTGCTTGGAGTTGGACGCAGGGGGGGGTTCGCATCCTTCATCTCGGCGGTGCGGCGGCTCCTATTGAGGTCGAGCATAAAATTCTCATGGGTCGTCCGGATCTGGCATTTGTCCCCGTGGGAGGCAGCGAGAAAGCCTATAATTCCCGAGAAGCCCTGCAAGCAGTCCAAACCCTCAGCCCTAAAATTGTCGTTCCCACTCATTATCGCACCCAAGCCGCCGATCCTGGTACCTGCGATATTGCTCCTGTTGATGAATTTTTAGGCTTGGCGGCAGGATTTCCCGTCAGTCGTATAGGGGATACCTTCTCCCTTTCCCCAGGCAATATTCCCCAAAATGGACCCAGCATTCGCGTTATGGGTTATCCGTTTTAGGGCGATCGGTTTCCTTCTCAAACTTGGCGAAGGACAATACAACCTCTCAGCTTGGACAGAGATTAAGTTGGGCATGGGGATCAATAATTTCAGAATGGGGATTCTAATGTTATGGATTCCCCATTTTTTATCTTAAGAATTGAGAAGAATCATTGCATTTTTTTTACAAAGTAAAAGCAACAAATTTGTTGTTTAAGTTTCAATATTCCTAGATTTTCTTAATTTAAAACGAGGATTTTCAAGGAAAAACCTAACGATAATTGGCGATCGCCCAGATCATTACAAATCTCAAAAAAACAGCTTTTGAGCGAAAACGAGTAAACATAAAGAAAATATTAAATTTCATAGATATGGGGAAACTGTTTTCTAATTGAGCAAAATTTAATTTAGACGAAAAAACGACTAAAATAAAATATCTATAGTGGAATAAGAATCAATTC
>NZ_JAYGHV010000043.1:0-13318 GCF_034932145.1 Spirulina sp. 06S082
TTGTCACCTATCTGGCTGAACGCGCCAAGCTCTTTGGTCTGATTAAAGCCGAGAGAAAACGACATCGAGAAAAAGATGCTATCTCTCGGCAAATTTGGGAACCTGTTCCCTTAAGTTGACACCAATGATACCTACTTCGGCAAGACAGCGCAACTGGTACAAACGGCGCACACTTCTAGCCACTTTCAAAAGGCGGTTTTGAAGATTGGTAATTACCTGATCCTCCTAGCCTTGGCGCTGGTGACGTTGATTGTGACTATTGCGATTTACCGAGGAGATCCGATCCTGACCACCTTGCAGTTCGCCCTAGTGCTGACCGTGGCTGCGATTCCGGTGGCAATGCCGACGGTGCTATCGGTGACGATGGCAGTGGGTGCGCGACTACTCGCCAAGAAACAGGCGATCGTGAGCAAGCTGGTGGCGATCGAGGAATTGGCAGGCGTGGATATGCTATGCGCGGACAAGACTGGCACGCTGACCCAAAACAAGCTGAAACTGGGCATTCCGTTTTGCGTGAACAATATTTCCGCCGAGCAAGTGATTCTCTATGGCGCATTGGCCTCGCGTAGTGGCAATAACGACGCGATCGATCTCGCTGTCATCGGTGGACTAAAAAACAAAGACGCATTGCAGGGTTATCAGATTGAACATTTCCAGCCCTTCGATCCGGTGCATAAACGCACGGTCGCGATCGTGAAGGACAAGGACGGCAAAGAATTCAAGGTGACGAAGGGAGCAACCCAGGTGATTTTGGCTCTGGCTGATAATGCTGGGGAGGTGAAGTCTGTTGCTGAAAAGGCGGTCAACGACTTCGCTGTACGCGGCTTTCGGTCCTTGGGCGTGGCGCGAGCCGAGGGTGACGGCAAATGGCAGTTTTTGGGTGTATTGCCATTGTTTGATCCGCCCAGGGACGATGCCAAGTCAACCATTGCCACCGCAGGCAAGATGGGCGTTCAGATCAAGATGGTGACGGGGGATGCCCAGGCGATCGCCCATGAAACGGCTACAAAACTGGGGATGGGTGCAAACATTCTCGATGCGAGTAGCCTGGGGGATGTCAAACAGCAGGAAACGGCTGAGTCTGCGGAGGCGATCGAGAAAGCGGACGGTTTCGCCCAGGTGTTCCCTGAACATAAGTTCCACATTGTGGATGTCCTGCAAAAGCACGGACACATTGTCGGCATGACGGGGGATGGTGTGAATGATGCCCCTGCGTTAAAGCAATCCGACTGCGGTATTGCCGTTGCAGACGCGACGGACGCAGCGCAGGCGGCGGCAGATATCGTACTGCTCACACCTGGACTATCAACGATCATCGACGCGATTAAGGAGAGCCGCCGCATTTTCCAACGCATGAACAGCTATGCGATCTACCGCATTGCTGAGACACTGCGGGTGCTGTTTTTCATGACGCTGGCGATTCTGGTCTTCAATTTTTATCCCTTGACGGCAGTGATGATCGTGATGCTGGCGTTGCTCAACGACGGCGCGATTCTGTCTATTGCCTATGACAACGTGCAGTATAAAAATCAGCCGGAGTCTTGGGATATGCGGACGGTGCTGGGGGTTTCTACCGTGCTGGGTTTAGTTGGGGTTGTCTCCGCGTTTGGTCTGTTTTATCTGGGTGAGCGCGTCTTCCATCTCGATCGCGACCACATCCAGACCTTGATGTATTTGAAACTGTCTGTAGCTGGACATCTGACGATTTTTCTGACGCGGACACGCGGTCCATTCTGGTCGATTCCTCCCGCCAAGATTCTCTGGATCGCCGTACTCGGCACACAAATTTTAGCAACGCTGATCGCCGTCTATGGTCTTTTTATGACACCACTCGGCTGGGGTTTGGCACTGTTCGTTTGGGGCTATGCCTTGGCATGGTTTGTGGTGAATGACCGTGTGAAACTGCTCGCTTATTGGCTTGTGAGCGTGTCTCGATCGCCCCGTAAGAATTCTCTCAAGCCTAAGCAGCGATCGCTATCAACAGAGAACGAATAATGAACCGGAAAATCAAAATAATCACTATTACTATTAATGGAGAACGAATAATGAACCGGAAAATCAAAATAATCACAAATTGCTTCTTGGCCGTTGCTGTAATGCTGCTACTCGTAACCTGTGGCTCCCAACCGCAATCGGTAGTCCCCAATGGAACTACCCAGAGAGCGGGGAACTTGTCTACCCAGACAGAGGGGAACTTGCCTACGCAGACAGCAGCACCCAATAGAACCGCTCAGACAGCAAGGAGCTATAGTTCCAACGGTGAACGCATCTATTTCTCCTCCACGAGCGATCGCGGCACAAACATTACCTATACTGACGGTCCCACCTCCAACGGCATGATGGGTAATGACTCACAGGGCGGCATGATGGGTAATGACTCACAGGGCGGCATGATGGGTAATGACTCACAGAATGGAGTGCCGGGTAATGACTCACAGAATGGAGTGCCGGGCAATGGCTCACAGGGCGGCATGATGGGTCTAAGCTGTGCGGTTTGTCATAGCTCTGATGGTAGGGGTGGTGTTCATACAACGGCAGGAATGCAGACAATGAACGCTCCAGATATTCGTTGGTCAACCCTCAAGGATGAATTCGACGCTGAAAAATTTCGTTTGGCTGTTACGCAAGGTCAAGATCCTGATGGCAAAAAAATGTTGAACAGGGATATGCCACGCTGGAAAATTGGCAATGAAGATCTAGCCGACTTGATTGGTTTTCTCAAGACGTTATAAAAGC
Source organism: Spirulina sp. 06S082 (assembly GCF_034932145.1). NCBI lineage: Bacteria > Bacillati > Cyanobacteriota > Cyanophyceae > Spirulinales > Spirulinaceae > Spirulina > Spirulina sp. 06S082. The sequence goes on from NZ_JAYGHV010000043.1 coordinate 2,737, forward strand.
GGAGCTTGCGCCTCTCGCATATCGGAATACACAATTTTTAGATATTTAATTTAGGAGTTCTCAAATGTTTAAAATTCTGACAGATTTACCCGATCGCGTCCTTGCTGTTTCCGCAGTGGGCAAGATCACCGCCGATGATTATGAAAAGGTGCTAATGCCGATGGTGGAAGAAAAACTCACCAAATATGGCAAAGTGCGTATTCTCTATCAGATTGGCAATGAATTCAATACCTTTTCGATGATGGCACTTTGGGATGATGCCAAATTTGGGTTAGCGCATTGGAAAGATTGGGAAAAAATTGCAGTGGTCTCTAATATAGGTTGGTTGCGCGGCACGATCTGGACTTTTAAATGGCTGATGCCGAGCAAGTTTAAATTGTTTCAGAATGCGAAACTAGAACAAGCCAAGCAATGGATATGTGGCGATCGCCTATAGCTAGGGTTTGCTGAATAAGTTAAGAAAAATCGCGATCGCGTAGCCAGCCGCCGGCATCTACTACTGCTTTGAAGTTCTGTCCTTTATGTTGGACTCCTGGGACTACACCTGACCCGATGTGGACTAATCCTCGGGCTCAATTTTGTTGTTTGTGCGGTACTCAACTAATTAGTCGCTGTCCAAATTGTTCTGAGCCGATATCTTCCATGAAGTTCCGCTTCTGCCCTTTTTGTGGTTGGTCTTATAAAGCTAAAAACAAGGCTGGGCAAGGCTTTGACTGGTTATCTTGCACTTTTTTACACCTATCTCGGCTCAATGCCTAGCAAATCTGGCTCAAAAGTGGTAGCATTTATAGAACCCATTTAACATCTTTTCTTAAAAAATAAGGCGGATAAACAAGCCGTCTCAGATAACTCAATAGCCACAAGACGAGCAATCATGTGGCGAGCGTGGCAAAAAAGCTGAAATCCATCTGGCATAAAGCTTACAGTAACAGCAATAGATATCAAATTGGTTCTATAGAAATATAGAAATATAGAAATATAGGGAGATCGCTGCAAGAAATAAAAATTACAAACATGAAACAAAACAAAGTCCTTGCGAAACCTATGATAAATAGCTTTAGGCGTGAGGAAATTTGCCAGATATTTGGGGAAACTTACGACCCCGATCGCTGGAATAATTGGCACTGGCAAATGCGACATCGGTTGAGTAAGCTGGAACACTTTCAAGGTTTGCTAAAGCTTACTTCCGCCGAACAACGAGGACTTTCGATCGCCCCAGAAAAGTTTGCTGTAGCTGTGACACCGCACTTTGCATCGCTGCTTGACCCGGAAGATCCCCTTTGCCCGCTGCGGTTGCAGGTGGTTCCAAAAGAGGAAGAACTTACAATCGATCCCGCAGATATGGTAGACCCATGCGGCGAAGACCACGATAGCCCAGTACCCGGACTGGTACACCGCTACCCCGATCGGGTGTTACTACTTGCCCTAGACACTTGCGCCGCCTACTGTCGTTATTGCACGCGATCGCGTTTAGTCAGCCAAGGCGAAATGTACCCAGTGACGCGGCGGTTAGATGCCATTATCGCCTACCTAGAGGAACACACCGAAGTGCAAGATGTGCTAATTTCTGGTGGCGATCCTCTGTTGATGTCTGATGAGCCTTTAGACAACTTACTGAAGCGCTTACGTGCCATTCCTCACATTGAATTTGTGCGTATCGGTTCCCGCGTACCGAGTTTCTTACCCCAACGAATTACACCTGAACTCGTTGCCGTGCTTCGCAAGCATCGCGTGTGGCTGTCTTTACACTTCTGTCACCTGCGGGAACTTACCCCGGAAGTGGCACAAGCTTGCGATTTGCTGGCTGATGGTGGCATTCCTTTAGGCAGTCAGACGGTTTTACTCAAGGGTGTTAACGACTCCGAACAGGTACTCAAGGATCTGTTTCACGGTTTGCTCAAACTGCGCGTGCGACCTTACTATCTTTACCAATGCGATCCAGTTGTTGGTACTGCCCATTTGCGGACAAGTGTACAAACAGGTATCGATCTAATATCTAAACTGCGCGGTCATACCACTGGGTACGCCGTACCAACCTATGTAATTGATGCTCCTGGTGGTGGTGGCAAAGTGCCAATTCAAGCTGACACCATAATTGCTTACGAGAACGGCAAAACTACTTTGCGTAATTGGGAAGGCAAGACTTACACTTATTTAGATCCAGCATCTACGTAAGTCCTAAAAAAGAAATTCACTGTACTATAAAAAAATGAGCAAAGTCAGCGTGTTTAACGAGTGGGATTCCCTCGAAGAAATTATTGTGGGACGTGCAACGAATGCACGCATTGCCTGCCCCGACCCAGGGCTATTTGCTGTTGAATACCTAGAAGAATATGCCAGCATTCAGGATATTCCCTCCGGCCCCTATGACAATCAAGTAATTGAAGAAACTGAAGAAGACTTAGAGGAACTTGTACAAACACTTCAAAATCTTGGTGTGACCGTCCGGCGACCTGATATCGCCGATCATTCTATCAAGTTTGCCACTCCTGATTGGGAATCAGATGGTCAATCAAACTATTGTCCGAGAGACCTTTTGGTGACAGTGGGGACTTGGATTATTGAAGTTCCGATGGCACTCCGTTGCCGTTTTTTTGAATCGCGATCGTACAAAACTATCCTCATAGATTATTTGCAAAGTGGGGCTAAATGGATTTCTGCTCCCAAACCGAGGCTAAGTGATGAAATTTACAATGTTCTCGATGCAAGTGCTTTGGCAATCAAAGACTATGAGCCGATATTTGATGCCGCTAACATATTGCGTTTAGGGCGAGATATTTTCTACCTGATCTCAGGCACAGGCAATCAATGCGGAGCGTTATGGCTTCAAACTATTTTGGGTGAAGATTATAGAATACATACTTATGACAATATTTACTCTGGAACTCATGTAGACACCACAATTGTACCCATTCATCCTGGTTTGGTTGTGGTTAACGCCGAACGAGTCAGCCAACACAATCTACCAGGGTTATTTAAAGAGTGGGATGTCATCTATCTAGAGGATATTGTTGATATTGGCTGTCATACAAGCACCTGTCTCGCCACGAAGTGGATTGGGATGAACCTCCTGATGGTGAATCCGAATCTCGCAATTGTTGACAAAGCTCAAACTCCGCTAATTAGAGAACTTGAGAAGCGTGGTGTTGATGTTATACCATTGCAACTAAGACACGCGAGGACATTAGGAGGAGGGTTTCACTGTGTGACGCTGGACGTGCGGCGAACAGGTTCGCTGGAAGACTATTATGTTTAGCACAAGAACTTATACGATCGTCGCTATTCTTGGGAAAATTTAAAAGGAGAAAATTGGACAGTATGGGGCTTTTTATTGGTTTGTGTTATGACATCAAGGAAGAGTATCTTAAAAGCGGTTTTAGCGTCACCGATGTCATGGATTTCGAGAATGAAGAAACCATTATTGGGCTAGAAAATACGCTCTGCGGTTTGGGTCACAAAGTTGAACGTATCGGCAATGGTAGAGAACTTGCTCTCAGGTTAGCTTCAGGCGATCGCTGGGATTTGATTTTCAACATCGCAGAAGGATTGAAAGGTCGTTCTCGCGAAGCACAAGTCCCAGCAGTCTGTGAATTATTCGCACAACCCTATACCTTTTCCGACCCACTGACTTGCGCCCTTACCCTTGATAAGGCGATGACTAAGCGCGTAGTTCGGGACTTCGGTTTGCCTACAGCACCCTTTGAAGTGGTGAGTACATCCCAACAAGCGATCGCAATATCCCTTCCCATGCCTTTATTCCTAAAACCGATCGCGGAAGGAAGTTCTAAAGGGATAACAGGAAAATCCCTAGTTAAAGAACGCCAAGATTTAGTTTCAGTATATCAAGCGCTACAGGAAGAATTCCAGCAACCCGTTCTAGTAGAAACCTTTCTTCCCGGTAGGGAAATCGCGGTGGGTATTGTCGGTAACGGTAATCAAGCTAGAGTAATCGGCGTGATGGAAATAATTTTTACCGAAAAAGCAGAAACCGCCGCCTACACAGCTCTGAATAAAGATGAATATCTCGATCGAGTATCTTATAGATTACTGACAGACCCCGAACCTTTAGCCGCACAAGCAAGACAATTAGCTTTGGATGTTTACCACAGTCTGGGTTGTCTGGATGCCTCTCGAATTGAGTTGCGCTGCGACGCGAGTGGTGAATTGCAGTTTTTGGAAGTGAATCCTTTATCGGGATTGCACCCGATTCGAGCGGATCTGATTATTATGGCGCGTTTAGCTGGAATGGAATATGCACAACTAATTGGTGAAATTGTTGAATCAGCATGGCAAAGATATAAAGGATAAAGCGATGGCAAATATGAATATTGAAGAAAATACTTGGTTAGAATAACGCTTTTACAGAGACACCACCATCCTCAACATCACTAGCAAATGTCTTAGGCAACTGTACCCCAAGCATCACCATTCTGATAGCTTCAAACAAAAGCAAAGACAGCCACAAAATATGGTTACTCTCAAACTTAATGGCAGCTAAATCCGCAGGTAAAAATCCTACTACAAGAGCAAATAAGCTAACATTGCGGAGAGTATTCCCTTGAGCCAAACCCAAGAAATACCCATCCAGCATAAAGTTGATTGAACTGAATACGAGAACGAGTAGCAACCAGGGAACAAAAATATCAATGTTTTTAGTGACTTCGGTGTGATTGGTCAACCACCCAAAAACAGTATTGGGAAATAGCCAACAAGCTCCGCCGAAAGCAAGTCCTACCAGCAAAGCAGTTCCTAAAGAAAATCGAGCAAGAGGTACTAACTGTTGTGAAAATCCTTTCCCTTTAAAGTTTCCCACTAGAGTTTCCGTACCGAATCCCAATCCTTCAACAAAATAGATACTGAAATTGCATATCTGTAAAAGCAAAGCATTTTGAGCGTAGATAATCGTCCCCATCTGTGCTCCCTGATAGTTAAAAGTTAAGGAGGTAAAGATAAAAATTAAATTGCTGATAAAAATGTTTCCATTAAGGGTCAAAGTAGCTCGTATCGCTGAGGGACACCAAATTTTTCCAGCTAGGGCTCGTACCTCTTGCCAGTGGATTTCTTTGCACAAAAAAATCAATCCCACTAATAGGCATAGATATTGGCTGATAGCATAGGAAACTCCAGCCCCCGTACTTTCCCAACCCCACCGGATAATCAAGAGGTAGTCGAGCGCAATTTTGGCAGCATTACCAACGACAGACACCACCACAACTAAGCCATTTTTTTCTTGTCCTAAAAACCAACCAATTAAGACAAAATTGAGCAAAATGGCGGGTGCTCCCCAAATTTGGGTGTTGAAATAGGCTAGACCTGAAGCTTTAACTTCTGGTGCGACATCTAGGAAGGCAAACCCCAGTTCTCCTAAAGGGTACTGCAATAGTGCGATCGCGATACCAAGTACCAGAGCAATTAAACCATTACGCAGTCCCACTAATAGCACACCCTCTCGGTCATTTCGTCCTACAGCTTGAGCCGTTACCCCAGTGGTTCCCATCCGTAAAAACAGAAAAATCTCGTACAAAAAGTTAAGCAGATTTCCAGCTAGGGCAACTCCTGCTAAGTGTTCGATTCCTTCCAGATGACCCAAGAAGATGACGCTGACTAAATTTGCCAGTGGCACCATAATATTTGATAGGACGTTGGCTAGAGCGAGTCGGAAGTAGCGAGGTACGAAGTCATACTGGCTATTGAGCATCAGGTTCATAGTTGACATACTCTCACCGCTAAACGCTTGAGCGTTCTAGCGGGAGATTCTTGAACTCGCATTCAAGATTTCCTGCTTCACAGATTTTTGACTAGGCAAAGCCCCCGCCAGATCATCTCCACAAGCATTTTCTGAGACGCTATGCCCTAGCGCATTTTCGATTCCTCTATCTCTGATAACTTCTGCTGCTGCGATATCCCGATGGGTTTTGTATCCACACCCCTGGCAATGATGTTCTCGTTCGGAAAGCAATTTTTTTCCGGTGTGAAAATCACATTTTGGACAAATTTGCGAGGTGTAATTCTTGTCAACTTCCGCGACAAAAACATCCCGTTTCCACGCTACCCATTTGAGAATGGTAATAAATTGACCAAAAGCAGCATCTAGGCAATGTTTAGATAACATTCCTTTTGCCCATGACTTAAAGTTAATATCTTCAAAAAATATTGACTGTGCTTGGTCGCAAAGGTAATGTGCCAGTTTAAATTGCCAATCTTTACGAGTATCAGATATCTTTTGATGTAATCTCGCTATTTTCTGGTTTAATTTGTGTCGATTATTAGACCCTCTTTTTTTGTTTCTTAATCTACGTTGCAGCGATTTCAGCTTGCTGTGTAGTTGGTTCAAAAAGTGAGGTCTTTCGACCAGTTCTCCGTCAGAAGTTGCCAGGAATTTGTCCAGTCCCAAGTCTATCCCAATGGCATGACCGTGAAATGGAACATCTGGAATATTAACATCTAACTGCAAAGACAGTAGAATAAAATATCCTGATGCTTTTTTGATGATTCTCGCTTGTTTAATCGCGAAACCATCGGGAATATCTCTCGATTTCCTAAATTTAATCCATCCCAATTGAGGCAGTTTAATCTGGTTTTCCTGCATACAGTCTTTCAGCATTTGAGGATACACAAAAGAACGCATCCTATACTGATTTTTAAAACGAGGAAAACCGAGTTTTTTTGATTTCATATCTGTAAATGCTTTGTCCAATCTTTTGAGCATCTGTTGCAAGACTTGAGCATTCACAGATTTTAACCACGGGTTTGTTTTCTTAGCCTCTGTTAATTGTTTGGCTTGGATGTTGTAATTTGGAAAAGGTTTATCCACCGGAATTATATATTCCTTGTCCAGAGAACAAGCATTAACAGAACACTTCCGAGAGTTAATCCAGTCTTTTCGCTCTCTTAGGGCGTAATTCCAGACAGAACGACAGACTCTCAAGGTATTTTCAATCACCTCGATTTGCTTTTCGTTCGGGATTAATTTATACTCGTGAGTTAGTGTTAACATCTTGACCTCCTGAGACAAACTTTAGCAATCTTTACGGAGAATGTCAATCTATTTGGACTTCCTTTGGTCGGTTTTATTTGTTGGCAAAAATTCATCTCACCGCTAACCCTTCGGGTCTAGCGGGAGTCCTCTTTTTGCATTTTGTAGAAGAGCGTGCCTTTTGGGATGACTATATGGCTGTCTATGAGGATATGTTCAATCATACGAGTACAAAATATGCTCCTTAGAATTGGTTAATTTTAACCTCAAGATTCACGATCATGTGATTTCGCCATCTAACGGTCTAGTTGAGCCGCCGCAGACAAACTTTGACTTTTAAAGATCACTTTTGCTTAAGTCGGCTCCAACGCAGTGTTATGCTGCGTTTCTATTGAGTCGAGACTAATAGTTATGAGCTTTTTGATGCAGTTAAAGATTGCTCCGTGGGCTGAGATGGGGCTTGTTTAATCAGTCTCATCAATAACCGCAAGGCTTCATTAACGGCTCCAGAGTCTGGAAAAATAGTTGCAACATCAGGATCTAGTTGAACGGTTATAGTGGATCGTTTACGTCCTTGCCCACGAGCTACAACAGTGAGTTGAGTAAAATCATATTCGGGGCGTAAATCATCATCCATTTCAAAGGTCTGACTCATAAGCTTTACGTTAAACACAGAAGTGGCTTCATCGAAAGTAACACCGTGCTTGGCAAAGTTGATTCTGGCTTTCTCTTCGTCCCAATCAAACAACATAGCTCCAACTTGCTTGCAACGACTGCTCTTTCAGATTATACAAGCATATATGCCGTCCAACAAGCATTTGAAGGAGCGGTATCTTGCTGCGGTGCAAGTGATCGGTCAAGCTTAATCAATAGGCGATCGCCATTCCTGTGAGTCGTGATTTTTAGGCGATCGCTTACTCCAAGATATTTATGAGCATGGTGCATTCTCATAAATATCGATCGGCTGAGTAGAAGAAGTTGCACTAGGGAACGCACCCTACAAGATCGGCGATCGCTCTCAATTATAAGTAATTTTAGGAACTGAATGATAGTATAAAGATTGCCTAACATTGATATTTGCCGATATGCCTCTAAGTTGGATACACTCAGTTAAAGGAACTGAATCTCAAATATCCTAAGATTAGTAAAGAGCAACATCAGGCGCTTCTGAATGCGAAGACAATTCTGGAGAGCCAGAAATAAGGATCAGAATTGGTTGATAATGCTGGAACGATTTGTTATGTTCTCTTGTTTATCAGCCACTCTACGAGGCCTGCATTAACGACAAGTGCTGAAATTCGCTTTAACCCCCAAAGATGAATATTAGGGTGGTGCGACTCTATGTCTGACAAATCCGAATGGCAAGTGTGATAGACAAAGTACATTTCATCAAACTGTTCATATTCGTTAAATGTGCTAATGCAAGCTTCAACCTCATCACGAGTTGTTGTTGATTTGATCTGTACGAACACCCGTTTTTGCGTTGCTGGCGAGTACACGTCAAGGTCAAGGTCTTTCTCTGTTTTTCCTAAGACGGAAAATCGTTGCCAGCCGGCTTTTGAAAATACTAAGTCAATCAACAACTCAAAATCGTGCCACCATAGCCCTTTGATTAAGTCCTCAACGTCAGATTTTAATTTCTCAAGGGATGATTTTGCGTTTTCGACCTCTTCTATAGCTATACCATTTATTTTTCTTATGAGGTAATCCTGCAACTCTATGGAACAAATTGTCCCTCGAAACCCTTGAACCTTTGTTACGCGCCCATCGATATTTTCAATTCTCAACGGTTGTCCATTTATGTCCGTTGCTAACCAGTTGCCAATGACATTCCTAATGCGGCTTTTGTCATCAAGTTCTACGACTTCTCTAGCGGCACGACACCAATAAAGTTTTTTCTTGTAAAACGTAATCCATACATCTTGTTCGTCAAGTTCATAAAAATCACGGATTTGGTTGATATCCCTTGTTGCAGCACCTTCGTGACCATTCCGAAACTCTAGCCAGAATTTTCTGACATTATCCCAATTGCCAGCCAAAGAATCTTGATGATGGGGGCTATGATAACCAAGCCGGATTGTACCTTCTTTGATGCAAGACTGCTCCCATTCGCCGCCCTCACCGAGTTTAATAAATCGAATCTTATTTGGGGCGATAGGGTTCAATTTTGCCTCTAGGTTTGCTTCAATACCGATATTGTAGAGACGTTATAACTTTTTTTGCTAATTGTCAAGTTACTGCGATCACTTTCTCTGATGAAGTGCGATCGCGTTTTGGGAGGTGAAGGGGAAAGTGGCGATCGCCATTAATGTGAGTCGTGATTATTAGGAGATCGCCTCAACAATCCATCTCCTAAAGCCGATCGCCATTCCTGTGAATCGTGATTATTAGGCGATCTTATTAATAAATATCCCCAAAATCAGATAATTACAAATTCATCATGATTAAAAGAAAAAAGGCGCGTTGAGCAACACACCCTACCCCATTTCTTATAATTCTTCCGTGTTACGTTCCCAAACTGCTCCCCAAACACCATCATTACAGTCAGCATTTCCCCAATTGAATACCATCCGCAACGGTAAAGATTGATGATTTTCATCAATAATGTCAAAGTCAACCCATTCGCAGTCTAACTCGCTTAAATGCTCTAAAAAGTCTGCTGGATCATCATAATCATCTCGATCTGAGTGCCATTCTGGTGTATTAGGAATGTCTGGGTATTCTATCATCGTACAGGTTCCCAACAATGAAACCAGACGAACGGGAATCAATACGTCATTATTGTTCAATTTTCCTTGAGCTTTCAATGCTTTCTTGAATGCGTCTTTGAGAAGTTCTATTATTTCCTCGTTCACCTGATATTTTTGAGGTGATAAGTTAATGTTTCTCCTCGGTTATCTGTTTGCTCTCTTTTTCTGTACATCTGTTCGTAAAAATGCGGGGTTTTTCCCCATTTTACCCCCTTTTCTCTCGTTTTATTCCATCTTTTTCCTTCGCTAGCCCTTATATAGCAACCTTTTTACTTTTTATCAGCAAACCCTAGTTATGAGCTTATGGAGGTAAGCGGACTCGAACCGCTGACATCCTGCTTGCAAAGCAGGCGCTCTACCAACTGAGCTATACCCCCTTGTTGTCTGCTATTTATAAGCACTTTTGCTATTATACACAATATTCGGTATTTGTGCCGAAAAAAACAAGAAAAATTTTATCTTGCGATCGCCATTTCCCTGCAAACCGCTATGACTCTGATTATTGCTACTTTTTACAAGTTCGTTCCCCTGCCAGATTATCGGGAAAAACAACGCGAAATTCTTGCCTTTTGTCAACAACAGGAAATTAAGGGAACAATTTTACTGGCAACGGAAGGTATTAACGGCACGATCGCGGGACCTCGCGAGGCGATCGCGGAAATCTTGGCATTTTTGCAAAGCGATCGCCGTTTTGCAAATCTAGAATATAAGGAATCTCAAACGGAAACACCGCCTTTTGAACGGCTGAAAGTGCGCTTAAAATCAGAGATTGTTACTTTTGGTGTTCCCGATGCCGATCCAGGCGATCGCGTTGGTACTTATATTCCTCCGCAACGGTGGAATGAACTAATTAACG
>NZ_JAYGHV010000044.1:0-13296 GCF_034932145.1 Spirulina sp. 06S082
TGATTCACTTTCTCGATAAATCCGCCACAGTAGTTTTTGGGTTTCTCTTGCTAATTTTTCCATGCTTGCTTAGTCTTTTGGGGTTTTATTTTACCACATCTGCAATTAATTTCGTATACCTACTTATCGCTTGCTCAAGGCATATCGGGGGGCGACTCCGGTGGAAATTGCCCGTGCGGTGGAGCGGTATGCGATCGATTTTTATTGCAGGTTGGTGGAGGAGGAACTAATACGAGAGAATGTAGAGGTGAGAATTGAAACTGAAGCATTGCACGGGCAGTTAAATGAGTTTGTCATGGCATCAAAGCGGGATGCGGAGGAGTTGCAGGCAATTGGCAATAGGGCGTATTATTGTCGGGCGGCGAGCAGTCCGGATCGATCGCGTTTTGCCCTGTCCGAGCAGGAGTTGTTTGAGTACAGTCCTCACCAGTTTGAGAGCGATCGCATTTGCAATCATTCCCAAACTTACAAAGAAGCTAAAATCGAGCAGCATCTTGGGGATACGATTGCGATCGATACGGGTGGGGGCGATTATGCTGGACGGGATATATCAAAATAAAGACTGTGAAAGATGGATGGGATTGGTCGGGCGATCGGATTTGATATAATTGGGATAGTTCTTGAAAATAGGACAAACTCATGAAAGTTTCTGCCGCATTTATTTCCGTACCGGACTATCTCGAAGGGGAAAAAACGAGTCCCATTCGTCATGAATATCTTGGCGGCCAAATCTTCGCTATGTCTGGGGGGAGCAAAGAACATAATCGTATTGCTCTCAATATTGCCAGTTTCTTAAAGTTTCGCTTACGGGGGAGTGGCTGTCAAACGTTCATATCAGATATGAAGGTCAATATTCCCATTGCTCGAAATACTGCGGATCTTTTTTATTATCCCGATGTCATGGTGGCTTGCGACCCTCAAGATACGGAAAGATATTTTACAACTCGTCCTTGTTTAATTGTTGAGGTGCTTTCTCCTTCTACTGAAAGTTTAGATCGACGAGAAAAATGGCTAAATTATCAAAGTTTGCCCAGTTTACAGGAATATGTCCTCGTTTCTCAAACAGAAATGAAGGTGGAAGTTTATCGACGGAATGCAGCCGGAAATTGGTCTCTGGAAATCTTAGAGGCGCAGGATAGTTTGGAGTTAAATTCAGTGGGTTTGACCTTGACAATGGCAGAGATTTATGATGAGATTTTTATGGGATGAATGGCTTGATATTTTGGGGATGGGATTGCGATCGCTCTCTGTGAGTCGATTGGGTTGGATGGACTTTATGAATGCTGCAAACTTCTGGATTCGATAGGCTCTTATGTCTACGAATTAACTATCACAACGAACCGTAATGGGGCATATTATTGTCGGGTGGCGAGCAGTCCGGAGCGATCGCGTTTCGCCCTGTCCGAGCAGGAGTTGTTTGAGTATAGCCCTCACCAGTTTGAGAGATTCCAAATTTAATTGCACAATTTGAAAATGTTCATCTTGTTGTATAAATTCTCCCCTCTAAGAAGACATAAAAAATGTTAGGTTAATCAGCTATGATTAATCTAATACTCCCAGAAATTGTCACCAATTTGGATTCCGATACTGCTTCAGCAATTTTTGGGATAACTCTAATGCCTTTTGGTAATCTCGAACTAGCGCATACAGTTCTTGCGGAGTTCGCACATCGAGACAATCCCGTAAATCATCAGGAAAGTCTTCCATCCCAAAAGCCTCGTTAGCTCTTTGTGGGGTTAAGCAGGCATCTACCTCAACTTGAGCTACCCTCATAATATCTTTGATTTCTGGTAATAAAAAGCCTCGTTGCTTTCGAGCTAGTATCCGAACTTGAGTTAATGTAGAGCGCCAATACATTGAAAGTTTCCGGCGTTCTTGATCGTTAGTAGGTTCAGCATCTAAAATTTGGTCTTTTGCAGTCTCCAGTAATTCCCACCAAGGTTCATCGCGAGCAATTTCTTGTCCACGCCGCTTTAGTGTTAATACTTGAATTGTGGCATAAGAAAGATGCGACAGTGAATTTCCACTAATATCTGTCAGATATCCATTTGTGTCTACTTTGAGGGAAGTTGGTAAAATTTCATTACTTTGAGATCCAATAACAACATGATAGCCTGCTTTTAAATGTTGAAGATTTAGATCTATTATACAGGAGAAAATCTCCTGATGAGAGCCTTCTTGTAGCAAAAAACTCATTAATTGAACAACAATTTTACTGATTTTTAGAGATACAGCCCAATCCGGTCGGAGTAATGATACTTGAGCAAGTAAACCTGTTTGTTCGAGTTGAGTCACTAAATTTTGTAGCGGTTTATTCTGACATACTGTATATTTCAAGGTAATACGTAACCAATCGGTAGGACGGGCTGGCAACCAATCAGTTAGATTGATACCAAGACCTAAATGGCAAGGTTGATTTTTTTGACCAAAGAAGATTTTGTGTAAGCTTTGAGTTGTGGAGTCTGGATGAAAAGAGCTTTCAACTGACGAATTAAAAATAACAAATTTAGGCTCATTTAAAAATCCACCTTGGTAAAAAACTTGAGAATCATGCAGCTTAACTAGAAAGTAGGTATTATCTAATTCTAGATTGAGTGGGGGAGTTGGTTGAGTCGGATAGTAAACAGGACTGACACCTATTGCCATAATCACCTCATAAATTTTGGCATTCCATGATTTCAGAATACAGCTTTTTGTCATTTTGTTTCAAGTCCGACAAAATAGCACAGATCAGAGTGGCTTCTCGCAAATGTTCAGAATCATTTTCACCATTATGTAGTGCTACAACTTGCCAATTGCTCACTTTTAATACGGGAGAACCTGAAGTGCCTTGTTCAGTAGAGGCATTATGAAGAATGCGATTAGAATCCGATCCAAGCTTTATAAAATATCCTTCAGAGCGTTGTTTTAACTGCCCTTTAGGATGTTGAATAACTAGGAGTTTAGTTTGGATGGTAACAGGTTCGTCCTCACTTAATGTCAAAAATCTCCATTGTTGAAGACTAGATTCTCGATCTTGTAAACGGAGTAAAGCATAGTCCAAATCACAACTATAGTATTCAAGTTTCTTAATTTTATATTCAACACCCTGATTGGGTAGTATATTTCCAAAAATTAACAAGCCATGTTTAATTTGTTCTTGAAGATCCGAATTGTTGATTGGATCATCCCAGCGTCCTCTTGCTTCAATAACGTGCCAGCAAGTTAAGGCTAATTGAGGGGTTATCAACCATGCTGTACCTGTAGAAGAGTTTTGCATCTTTCCATCAATAATTTTTGGTATGCTTACACGAGCAACTGAATGAGAACAATTTACTAACTGTTCATCGGCTGCTAAAGAAGACATCAATTCGTTTTGAGGATTAGCTTCGTGTTCAAAGCTGGAATTTGGGTAATTTGGTGAAAAAGGATTCTCAACTGTTTTGTAACTTACCAATGAATTTTCGTCTAAATCATTTTGACCATCAATATAATATCTGTGTTTTTTTGAATATTCAGAATCCACAGTATCAAAATTTAATCCAAAAAATGCTTTGATTTTTTGTGAATTTAATTCACTTTCATTGGTGTGATTTACGTAATCTCTATGATATAGCTTTTCTTCTTGTATTGTATCCAGCATAAAAATACGACGTACTCCACAACTGGGACAAAACTGAAAACTTACAAAAGGATTTAATAAAAGAAATTGATCTAATGAATCTTTGCGAAAGACTTTATTCTTAATGTATATATTACCTTTTTCGAGTTTCATTTTAGAAACAAATGTTCTAGCAACTGGATGCGATTCCAAACCCATTAGAACTCGCAGCCGATATTTAAAACTATTAGAATCAGATTCATTAACATTGATTTCTTCTACAGCAACTAGAGAATAGCGAATTAAAAAGTTTAATCTTTTTCTGAGTTGTGTCAATGGTTGGTGTAATTCATCGATTATATTTCTATAGTAGGCTTCGTCATTAATAAAACCACGCCTTAACGGGTGTTCACAGATGTTTTCAAAAGATTTCAGAAATTCTAAAGGAGTTTGTTGACTTGATAATGGTTTAGATAAAAACTCTAAAATCTCAGGAACAAAATTATTTACACCAGTATTTGTGTGTTGAGCTTGTTGATATAGTTCATCCAACCATTCCAAACAAACACCAAAACTATATTCTATTCTTTTATTAAATCGTCGTGGTAACAGCCTTTGAGCATTTCGATACAAGCCATCTGATGCGAGAATTCCTACCAGATACTTCATGGTGGTTTCTAAAAAGATATTCATTGCTGTTAGTTTTTCTAATTTGTTTTCACTTTCATCTACTACTCTAGAAGTATAAGCTAATGGATTAGGTAAAGGGCGTTTACTAAGAAATTCGACAATATCCTGATACACATCTTTTAATTGAAGACTGTAAACTGGTTTAGATAAATAACGAAATGGAAAGTCTTTATTGTCAAGATTAGCGTTTCGTTTTGTGACAATTTTATCCAACTCTTCTTCATTCCTTCCTGAGACTAAAGCAATGTATAAACTGTCTAAGTGAGCAGGAAGAAAATCAAGTAGCTCATCACCATTCATACCTCCTTCAAAGTAATAATCTAAAAAAATAGCATCTACCCGATGTTGACGAATAACTTTTAATGCTTCTAGAACATTATTCTCAGATTTTATATCAATCTGATGGCCAAATTTATTTCCTAATTCATATAAAGATTGTTTAAAAGATACTAAATCTTTTTCTTCATCGTCAACAACAAGAATGAAAATATCTGGGTTCATATCCAATCTCCTATAATAAATTTATGAAGTGTAAAATAATCTTACAGAGGTGCATCCTGAATAAATTTGTGAATATCTATTGGATCTAAAGGTTTTGCACGAAACTCAGCACCCATATCAAATGCTCTCTGTCTGACAATATCAGAGTAATCATACGCACTAAAAATTAAAATACGAATTTCTCGATCTTGTTGTCTAATTAAATTAGCAACTTCTAACCCATTAATACCAGCAGAAAAATTTACATCAAGGATAAGTACATGATAAGGATCGAGATCTTTCTTTTGCTTGTATAACTTCAGAACTTCTAACCCTGAGTGAACAATATCTACTTGATACTCTGAGCCTAGAGCATCCTTAATACATTGAGCCAGTTCATGTTCATCGTCAGCAACAATTATACGCTTCATATTTTGCTCCTTATAGGTAACAGTATTTTTTGGACAGTGCCGCTGTTTTGATCTCTATAGCGTGTATTAGTTACTTGAATTGACCCTCCATTTAGATCTAAAAGTTTACGAATAATAATTCCTCCATATCCATGTTCTTCTCCTAGTTGAGTTGAGCAACGTTCGTTATAAAGCTTGTCTTGAATATCGGGTGGGATGCCAATACCGTTATCGGAGATTTGGATAGCTATAGATAAAGGATTGGTTTCCAAAATATCAATGATAATTGTTTGTGTATACTCTTCTTCAAAATCTTCCATTAGATACTCAGCTGCTTTTCTCTGTGTAGCTCGTACTGCATTTTTGAACAAGTTATTAAAAATTAATCGAGTATGATTTTGATCTGCATAAACTTTGAAATTTTTTAGTTGTTCTCTTAAATCAAAATTAATATCGTGATGAGATAAAGAGTTAATTTCTTCAGAAATCAATAAATATAGCTCAAATTCAGTAGGATGCGGTTGAGTATCCATACGACGAATCTGTTCAATTGCATCTGTTACGCGATCGAGATGCTTATCTAAACTTGAGAGTAGTAAATCGAGTTTCAGTATGATAGCTTCTAACCCAATTGAAGTCTTATGATATTGCTCAATTTCATATTTAGTAGAATCAATATTTTGTTGTAGCCATGTTTGCCGATTCTGATCTAAATTTTTTAGTTCATGACGTAGTGATGTTAAAATAAAACGATCGCTAACTACAGGTTGAAGATAGTTACGTAAATTATCTATAATGCGACGGCGATAGGAGCTTTCTATCAGTGCGATATCAATATCTTGAATGTCTGACGGAAACAAGGTTATAAATTCATCGTACAACTTCCATTTATCTTCAAATGTTTCTATACCACCTTCTAACACATCAATCATCTTACGAACTATAATTTCGTTACGCAAGCTTCCAAAGACAAGAAGGCGACCAAACTCTTCATAACTTTCCAGAACAAAAAGATTGAGATTTTCTCGCCCTAGTCCCATGACAAGGTTAGAATTATGGGTAGCAATGATTACTGAGCGATTTTTGCTAACACGTAAAATTGTCGGGGTTAGCATATAAATAATTGATTGGGAATCTAAATTATCTTCTGGTTGATCGATTACAATAATGTCTGCTTTAGTCATCCATATTGCAATCATCAAAATAATACCACTTTTTTGTCCAAATGAAAGCTGTTCAAAGGAACGATAAACATTACCTTGACGTAGCTCAACTCTTATAGGATGGAAAACAAAATCTTTGTTAGCTTCTATGGAAGTATCTGAATCTCCTATTGTCTCAAGATATTTAAACATATTAGTAAGTGTATTTTTGTAGGGTTTGTAATGTTCAAAAAGCTCGCTTCTGGATACATAAATATCTGCATTAAACAAAAAAGTAAAATGTTCGTCAGCTTTATTTAACTCTTTTATGATCTCCTTGTTCCGATCTAAAATAATACCAGCTTTATATGTAAATAGATGAATATCTAAATTTTCTTGTTTCAAAATATCGCTAATTTTTTTACAATAAATCTCTTGCTTTTTGATTAGTTTTGATTGATTTTCTAAGAAAGAAATATATTGTTTGCAAAGTTCAGAAATCTCGTTATTCCATACTGGTAAATTATGGAAATATTTCCATATCTGACGAACTGAAGGTATACGTTTTTTTAGAAAAAACAATATTTCATTCAACGTTTGATATACTAATCCAAATTTATTGTCTTCTTTGTTATTTCTATTTATTAATGCTTGACCTTGCCAAAAGGTCAGTTTTTGTCGCTGATGAATTGTAGAAACATTTCCTTGAGTCGATATATTGTTTTGGAGTAAATGCCTAACTTTTGCTATCTTCTCTCTAAGAACTCTTGAAATTCTACCCACATATAGGCAAAACATTGCATCTTTACCTGACTGAAGAAGTTCATATAAAGAACCTTCAGTTAAAAATATATCTACACGCTCATAATCCTGAATATAAGACTCTATTTCATTTAATGTTTCTATAATACTTTTTGTAGAAGTGTGAGCCACTGCTTGAATCTCCTTAAAACGTTGAGGATAGAAATCTAAAAAAGAATCAATACGTCGCCTATCTACTTTAAGACGTTTTATTTTATTCTTCATACCATGATACTGATTAGCGATATTCACAAGCTGATGGGCTAATTTTTTTCTCTCCTCATATAAGTTGGGATATAAACTATCTAAAATGTTATTCAAAACTAATTGTTCATCATCATCAGCAATACGAAAAACATCACCTTGATGAAGAATTTGCATCTTTGGAAAAAGAGAATCAATATCTTCACTTGCAGGCAACCAATCATGCTGCTCTCGATGTAGCAGTTCATAACCTTCTCTTATGGTATTTATATAAAAAGCATACACTTCTTTCTCTTTACGAAAGAAGCAGATATAAGTATCTACTCCATAAGTACGGAGAGTATACCATATCCGTCTTTTCCAGCTACTTCTCAGGTTTTGCTTGCCCTGTAGAAGTTCTAATACTGTTTTTATCAGCACATTTGCTCGCTCCGTGGTAGAGTCGGATAAAAGCGTTAACATATTTAAAGCTGTTGACTTACCAGAGCCTCTATCACCTATAAGAACATTAATTCCTGATTGGAGAGGTAAAATAAAGGGAGTGTCATTGCTACTATTGTGTCCGCGAAGAAATCCACCCAAGCAAATAATTCCCAAAATTGGAAGTTGTGTATATGAATCTCTCGAATTGTGAGTACTAAGTTGTAAATACCAATCTTCAAGATCTTTTGATATATTGGAAAAATGTTTTAGTCGTAACGGTCCACCTGTGTTAGTATCTCTTCCCAATTGTTTAACTGAATACCAATCAACACGTTTCCCTCGAAGCTCAAGTGTTATCTTATCTGCATCTTTACGAGAAATCAGTCTATTTTGAGAAACTTGAGGTAATTTATTGTTTTTGATTAATCTTTGAAAGTGCTTCCAGTCGTTAATGTTGAGATATCGCATCAAGTCCTCAACTGAGATAGAATTTGGTTTTCCCATTCTCAAGACCTCCTTGAAAACTTGTTTACTTATGCAATACTCCGGATACTTTTTGAGCAGAGACGGTATAATGCGGTTTAAGATACCACAATGACCACGTTTGTCAACGAGACCAATAGAGGTTTCAGCTGTTATTCCAGAAATTGCTCAGACTATTGACTAATTCTACTTCAAAAATATTGGGATGCCAAGATACCCCTCTTGAACCACTCTGAACAGAGTAAAAAGGAGATTTAAATCACTCCCCCCAACTCTCCACTGCTCGAATCTCCACCTCCACCGGAATCGGACGAATAAAATACTCCCCCGCCTTCACCATACAACGCCTCAACTGCCTTCCCCAACACCAAAGCTGCCGTCAATCGGTGCAAATCCTCCCCCCGACGATAGGCATCCATCATGCGCCGATCGCCGCTGGCTTTCGCCATAATCCTCAATTCGATTTGGCTATAATCGGCTTTAATCAGCACCTTTCCGGGTGGGGCTTCCTGCTTCAAAGGTTGAGTATTCTCTTGACCTCCACAGGCAGAAACGGGGCTTTTAAAGGGCGGACGCAGGTTCCGCCCGCAGCCCCTCACGATGAGACCCACCGCCTTTTTGTACTGAACAATTCTGTACTCATCTAGCTCCCTCAAGAGTTTTACCTTTTCACGGGCTAACTAGAACTTCTGAATTGAACCCCATACTCTATGTTGTTTTCATGGTGCTGTCAGGTGCGTATTACCGCCACTCCTCATACAATTATGTTAACACATAGAGGCATACAATGACAAGGAATAAACGGATAGTAATTCGAGTCAATCAAGATGAATACGAAAAAATCAACCGATACGCTAAAAGCAAAGATTTATCTGTTGCTGAGATCATTCGAGATTACATCAAACGCTTACCCAAAAATCCTAATTAAATGGATGCTTCGCAGTTTATTTATGCAATTCCCCTCCCGTTAACGTCCGTATAACGGGAGACCCCTTGCGACATTAAGAAAGGGGCAGATTTCAGAGGCGCGATCGCGTCTGCCAATTCATCGGAGCGATCGACCAGTCGGTAATCGGTATTGAGGGAAATGGGAGGACTCGGGCGAGATTTGCCTCCCATCATCACTTGGGTTTCCTGCCATGTGTAGAACGAACAAGGACTGTCTCGACGCGATCGCCTAGGCGCGTAACGCCGGAGAATATCTCGTTTGGTCAAAAGGGTCATGGGGAAGGGGAAAAAATCGGGTTGTACCCCGATATCAGAGCGATTGCGCTACTTCTACCGACCGTCGCCAAATTGTTTGCGGAAACACACATTATCGCAAGCTAAAGGGCTGTATGATAGAAAAGACCAGCCTTTTACGAACGATGACCGAAATCGTCCCCGTTACCCCTTCTGCCCTCCTGCAACCGGAACCCATCGATATTATCGAGCGGCTGTTGCAGGATAAGCGATCGCCTAATACTCGCCATGCTTATCAAAAGGATTTGCGAGATTTCTTTAACTTTCTAGCGAGTTCTCCCCCCACCCCGGAATTGGTGGCGCAGTTTCTTTCTCTGCCTCGTTTTGATGCGATCGCGAAGGTGTTTAAGTATAAAGCATGGTTGATGGATAAGGGGTTGAGCGAAGCAACGGTTAATCGCCGTCTCAGTGCCATCAAATCAATGGTACGCTTGGCACAAAACTTAGGGAAATGCAGTTGGAGTTTAGACCATATGGTAAATTGCCTCTTTTTGTGAGTTTAGATCGCGCTCACAAGGGACATCGATTGACGGGGAGCGCGATTTATGGGAATGTACGGAAGGCACAGAAGCTATCGCGGCATAGAAATCTCAACACTTTGATGATTTATGATGACAATCGCAATCAAGATCAGTTGGAGTTGAGCGAGTTGCTGGCGAATTTGACGTGATGCGATGAATCTCGCTCAAAAATGCGCTCCATTTTGTTTGTTATACTTTGCCACTAGCTGTAAAATTGGGTTTGGGTTGCATACTAGGGTGTTAACTTCATCTTTCCTAGCATGATCGATTTTAGGGAAGATTCCTACAAAGTCAGCCCCCTAGCTGCATACTCATAAGATAATACTCATAAGATAAGAGTAAGGAATGGTAAGGTTTATGGTTTCTCGTCATCGCAATCGGTATTACGAAATTTCGAGCAAATTGACTGCAATTCCCGTAACGATCGCAACTTTATCATTGGTTATATTCTTCACGATATCTGCATCTGCTCAACAGAGTAAAAATGCCTTTGAGCCATTGTCTGCACGGGAACTGGTTTCCCTCAAAAACAAACAAGCAATCGTATCGAGTAACAACGGACAATTTGTTGGCCGGATTAGGGTTGATGCTTCTGTTGCTACAGCTTGGCAAGTGCTAACAGATTATGATAACCTTGAATCCTTCTTTCCCTATGTGGAAACTAGCCGATTATTACGGTCAGTTGGGAATCGTCGTATCTTTGAACAAGTCAACATCGTGCAAATATTCTCAGTGAGTCATCGCAGTCGCGTTGTTGTTGAGGCCATCGAGAGCTATCCACAGAAGATCGGCTTCCGGTTGGTCGAAGGAGATATGAATAGTTTACAGGGAAGTTGGCAGATCGAACCGATTCCGAATGCGAGTGGCCGATCGCCAACTCAGACCTTAATCGTCCATAAAGTGAACCTTTCTCCCAAGGGAGGTCGGGCGGCTCGAGAGATATTTTTTGCAACTTACAGCAAGATTTTAGAAGATACGCTCGTTGCCATCAAACAAGAAACAGAAAAGCGCGTCAGACGTTAAATCAGACATTAAATTCGTTTTTCTTCTCGATCGGGATTTTTGTCTGAAATCTCGCGATCTAACTTATGAAATCCAACAGAAAACACGCAATCATTACGGGCGGCTCGAGCGGCATCGGCCAAGCGCTCGCTCTCAGATTGGCCCGTCAGGGTTTACATCTGTCTATCATTGCCCGTCGCTCGAAGCCATTGCGTCACACTCAAATCTTGCTCGAACAAGCAGCCCGATCGCCAGAACAACAAATCCTAGCATTATCCGCAGATGTTAGCGATCGCCATAGCGCTGAGGAAGCCATCCAAACAGCAATTACCCACTCCGGCCCTCCTCACCTCCTTATCACCTGCGCTGGCATAGCCTATGCCCATTATTTCCAAGAGATTCCCATAGAAATTTTTGAGGAAACGATGGCAATTAACTATTTTGGGACTCTCTATTGTATCCACGCGGCTTTACCCGCCATGGAACAGCAGCAAGTAGGACAGATTGCGATCGTCTCCTCTGGGGCCGGCCTCATCGGGATTTACGGCTACACGGCCTATTGCGCCAGTAAATTTGCTCTCCGAGGACTCGCTGAGGCCTTACGGGGGGAGTTAAAACCTTTGGGAATTCGCGTTTCCATCGTTTATCCTCCCGATACCGATACTCCCCAACTCGCCGCAGAAAATCAAACCAAACCCCTCGCAACCCGTCAAATTACGGCCACAGCACAATTATGGCAACCAGATGCCGTTGCCCGCGTCATTCTCGAAGGTCTCGCCAAAGGAAAGTTCGCGATCACTCCCGGAATAGAAATGACCATCCTCTCGCGCTTTCACAGCTTGCTGGCTCCTTTATTAAACCCATATTTCGATCGCATTGTTGCCCGTCACCCTCGCTGTTAAATTATTTCCGAACGCATGAATATTTCTCAGCCTCGCAGTTGGTATTTCGCCTTGAGTTTAATCGCTCCAGTTTGTTATGGACTCATTACCCTGCACTATGTATCGGGTCATGAATTTATCGTTCAAGACGATATGCGGCATCATGTGGTCTGGTTTCAGCAATTTATCGAGCCGCAAGTCTTCCAAAATGATGCGATCGCTCGCTATTTCCGCAGTGTTGCTCCCCTTGGATTTACGACAGTCTATCGGTTCGGGGCTTGGCTTGGCCTCGACCCCCTGTTCTTGGGTCAAATCTTACCCATTCCCCTCGCTTTAGTTGCCACCGTCTTCATCTTCCAAACGACCTTAGCCATTGTTCCTGTCCCTTTGGCCGCTTGGTTAGCCACCCTCATTTTCAACCAGCATTTATGGCTCAACGACGATCTGGTTTCCGCGACCCCGAGAGCCTTCTTATATCCCCTCTTTGCCGCATTTTTATATTACACGGTACGGCGATCGCTCCTGCCGATGCTCCTCTCCATCGCCTTACTCGGTTTATTTTTCCCGCAAATGATGCTGGTTGCAATGATGGTTTTGAGCCTCCAACTCGTTCAATGGGAAACCCCCCGGCATCTCTCCCGCGATCGCCGACTTTGGGGGTTTGTCGGCTCTGGGCTATTGGTAGCGATCGCGATCGCCATTCCCTTTGCCCTCAATCTCTCTGAGTATGGTCCCTCTATCCCCGCCGAGCAAATGCGCTCTCAATTGGAATATGGTTTAGGTGGACGCAACGAATATTTTGGGGTCAATCCCATTCAATTTTGGCTAGAAGGCTCGAGCGGGCTAGAATTTCCCATTTTTCCCTCCATTATCTGGGCGGGGTTTACCCTTCCCTTTCTCCGAAATTGGCATTCAGCCACGATTCGTGCCATTTTCCCTTCAGTGAGAATCCTACTTGACTTGACTGTTGCCTCCCTTATCTTGTTTTTCTTGGCGCATCTCTTGCTCTTTCGCCTGTATTATCCCAGTCGCTATACTTATCACAGTTGGCGTTTCGTACTATCCATTGCCGCAGGGATCGTGTTAGCGGCCTTAATAGAGAAAGGGTGGAATTGGTGGCAGCAACACAGGGGACGAGGTTTCCTGCCCAAAATTGCCCTCGGATGCAGTGGTTTGCTGGCAGGAGTATTCATTGGCGTTCCTCTGATTCCCCCGCTCATTATCGCCTTTCAAGGATGGGTCGTGGGGGAGACTCCTCTCCTCTATACCTATTTAGCCCAGCAACCGCCTCAAACTATTGTCGCCTCCCTTGCTCCCGAAGCTGACAATATTCCCGCCTTTGCTCATCGCACCACTTGGGTTGGTCGAGAATTTGCCCTCCCTCATCATCCCCAATATTACGAGACGATTGCCGATCGCATTTCCCAGTTACTGCAA
>NZ_JAYGHV010000045.1:0-12688 GCF_034932145.1 Spirulina sp. 06S082
TGTCACCTATCTGGCTGAACGCGCCAAGCTCTTTGGTCTGATTAAAGCCGAGAGAAAACGACATCGAGAAAAAGATGCTATCTCTCGGCAAATTTGGGAACCTGTTCCCTTAAGTTGACACCAATGAATGCTTGCGCCCTCTTCTCTTGCTTCTCTTGCGCCCTCTTCTCTTGCTTCTCTTGCGCCCTCTTCTCTTGCTTCTCTTGCGCCCTCTTGAGATTTCCACGGCAAAGCTGCAAAAGGTAAGCGATTCAGTTTCCCATCCGCAACGATCGCCAAACGTTGATTTTTCAGCTTATCGGCAATGGGACCGAGAAGCATTTGTGAGAGTTCTTTCCCTTCACTGAGAGGGTTGCGATTTTCCGCTTGCAGGGCGTTAATATATTGTGCCGTAGCGGTCTCAATTTCGCTGCGAGAGGGTAGTGTATAAGCCGTAAAAGTGGTTTTGCTGACAACAAAAAGATGGCTTTGTTCTCCTCCGAGGGCGTATTCGAGGAGGAGGGTATTTTCATCGAGAATTTCCTGTTGAATCTTCTCTAAAGTGAGAGGTTGAGGATATTTGAGATTCGCATAGGCAGGGTTTTCACGGCGAATTTTAGCTTCAAGAGTTTGCAAATCTTTAAAGATGCGATCGCTTTTCTCTGTAATCCTTTCAAGGTCGGAATTACTATAACCACTACGATTTTGAAGCAGGTTGACGCGCTGTTTCTCAATGTTGCTTAGTTCTTGGTTGAGGCGTTTTTCTTCAGCGATAAGATGAGGGGGAAGGTCAGCTTTGAGGTTAAACTGTGCTTCAGTCAGTATCTCCGTGAGAGTGCGACCTCGGGAACTTTCGCTGGCTTGAAAGGCACGGACATCATAACCGCGATCGGGGTTTTGTTGATGCAGTTCCATCAAGAGATCGATATAAAAAGTGTAATAATCTTGAACAGAAGCAAAATAGGTTTGGCGAAGTTCCGTAGTAGGGGCTTTGGTGCGGAGGTCTTCTAGAATTGCAATAGACTTTTCCATCTGGACGATCGCATTTTCCAGATCGTTTTGAGCGCGTTGAGTGAGGGCAATATGATATAAAGTTCCCGCTTCTTTACTGCGATCGCCAATGGCACGAGAGAGAGGTAAGGCTTGCTGATAATAGTTTAAGGCTTTTTCTTTTTCCCCTAAAGCCCTATAGACTCGACCCATATTATTCAGAGTCACGGCTTCTCCAGCGCGATTGCCCACTGCTTGAAAAAAGTCTAAGGCTTGCTGATAATAGTTCAAGGCTTCTTGTCGTTCCCCTAAAAGATCGTAGACTAAACCGATATTATTAAGCGTTGCTGCTTCTCCGTCGCGATCGCCTACAGTGCGTCTCAAAGGTAAGGCTTGTTGGTAATAGTCTAAGGCTTCTTGTTTGTCTCCTAAATCGGCGTAAATTGTTCCCATATTGCTGAGAATATTAGCTTCTCCATTGCGATCGCCAACGCTGCGAGAGATGGGCAAGGCTTGCTGATAATAGTTCAAGGCTTCCTGTTTGTCTCCTAAAGCATTGTAGAGCAAACCGATATTGCTAAGAGTTCTTGCTTCTCCGGTACGATTGCCCACAGTACGGGCAATTGATAAGGATTGTTGAAAATAGTTTAAGGCTTCTTGTTTCTCTCCTAAATCATCGTAAACCTTACCCATATTGTTCAGTACCGTTCCTTCTCCCTCGCGATCGCCGATCGCCTGATAGAGAGATAAGGCTTGCTGATAATGCTTTAAGGCTTTTTGTTTTTCCCCTAAATCATCGTAAACTTTACCAATATTGCTAATCGTTACGGCTTCCCCATTGCGATCGCCAATACTTTGAGAGAGAGGTAAGGCTTGTTGATAATAATCTAAAGCCTTTTGTTTTTCTCCTAAATCATCGTAAACTTTACCTATATTATTAAGAGTAGTCGCGTGCCAATCTTGCACAACTTGCAAGGTTTCTCCGGTCACTTGTTGACTCAATGCTTGAAAAATCATCAAGGCTTCTTCGTTATAAGCTAGGGCTTCAGATTTAAAACCGAGGCGATCGTGAACGCGCCCTAACGCTACTTTTGTTGTTGCTTCATTAAAATAACTGCCACCGGATTGATATAACGGAATCGCTGCTTCAAACTTGGCGATCGCCTCTTGTAGAGATTCTGCTGTACCTTGACCCAACAATTCTAACCCTTCCTCAAATAACCGATCGGCTTCCTCAAATTGGGGATTCTGGGCGACCCATTGCGGTTGTTTGAGGGATTTTAAAGGAAATTGGCGATCGCTTCCTCCTTCAAGGATAGGGAAAGGAGAAACCACCATTTTCTTGGCCAAGATTTCGCCTGGCAAGGTCTGAGTTTTCGCCCAACTTGTTTCAATTCCCACCATTCCCGATAACAGCAAACCAGCCAATAGACTCAACCGATATCCCTTCAGCATGACCCAATTTTCCTTTTCCTTATCCTTTTGATTTTAGATGTTTCTGCGGCGATCGCCTTTCTTTATCTCAAATTTAAGCTAAATATTTTCCGACGATGAACGCAATCCAATAACGCGATAAACATCAATCAGTTGTTGTTTCCCTTTCAGGGCGATCGGTCCCCAAGATTCAACCTCATATCTATCTTGAAGATGGACGAGAGTTTCTTTCGCAATAAGAATGCGACAATCGGTAATTTGGCGCTCTTTTTTGCAGGCTTCGAGACGTGCCGCCGTGTTAACAGTATCTCCTAAAACGCCATATTCCAAACGATCCTTGCCCCCCAAAGAACCGACAATCACAGGACCTGTAAAAATCCCAATTCGCATTTGAATCGTCGGCAAATTGCGATCGCGGCACATTTGATTGATATCTACTAGGCGATCGCTAATCGCTAAAGCGCATTCAACGGAATGTTGGGCATCTAGTTCCACTTCAGCCTTCAGCAAGCGGGACATCGGTACGCCAAAAACCGCCATTACACCATCCCCAGTAAACTTATTAACAATTCCTTCTCGCGAAAGAACTTCCTGAGTAATTGCTGCCAAAATCTCATTTAACCAATCCAGTAAATCCTCGGGGGGCATTTTCTCGGAAACCGTACTAAACCCTTTAATATCCAAAAAGAGCAAAGTTGCAGTTAATTTTACCCCAGGCAGTTTTCCCGCCTTGAGCAGATTATCTCGCCCGCGCCATAGTGCCTCAGCAATTTCAGGAGATGTATTTTGTCCCAATAACTTCATCACAATTTGCTGTCGTCGATGGTCTTCGTAGGATTGATAGGTAACAACAACAGCAACGGAAATAGTAAACCCTAAAGCAGGTGCAGCCCAAGGAATCCATCCCGATAGGGTCACTAAAGCGAAACAACTTCCTGCTAAACCTCCCAACCCCATCGCAACACCAATACTCAAAAAAAGAGGATGGCGAAATTGCCAACCGATTAACCCCCCACAGAGACTCCAACCAAAAAGCCAAAGGATTTCCGCCCATTCCGGCCAAAACCAGACCAAAGGTCGTACTCCCGTAGCCGCATCAAGAATCTGACTGACCATCTGGCCGTGAACCACAACCCCTGGGGTTTTGCCATCTCCAGGTAAAGTTGGACTATAGGGAGTCAGCAGTCGATCTTGTAAACTCGTGGCGCTACTACCAATTAAAACAATTTTGTCTTTAATCCAGTCGGGAGAGATTTCCCCCGAGAGTACATCGGTTAGGGTGATTTCTCTGGCGAGATTTTGGGCAGTGCGATATTCTAAAAAGATTTGGTATCCCGCCGCATCTAACTTGCGATAACCTCCTGAAGTCGGACTGAGACGATAGAAAATTGTATCTCCAAGCTGCATATATCCAGGAGATTCTTGACTCGCTTCTGGGACAATTCCTAAATTAGCAAGATATAACAGTGCCAAGCGTAGGGAAAAAGAATATAAATTGCCACTGTCCTTGGATTCCGCAAAAAGGAGATTGCGACGAGCAACACTATCGGGATCGATCGCGATATCATTAAAACCGTGTTGTTCTGGGGGTGAGGCGGAAGGAGGCGGAGTCCCAGCCAGAATATCAATACTGCGAATCGTAATCAGATTGGGTTGTTTGAGTTGTTCAACCAGTTCTGCGTGACCCGGTTCGATAGGAAAGTCGCGATAGAGATCCAAACCGATCGCCCGAGGTTGAAAAGATTGTAAGCGGGCGAGAACCTTCGCTAAAGTACCATCGGGAATCGGCCATTTTTGTAGCGATCGCAAATCTTCTTCGGTAATGGTGATAATGACTAAGCGAGGATCGCTGTTCGGGCGATCGCGAATCCGTACTAGGCGATCGTGTAAGGAAAGATCCATCCCCTCAAATCCACCCAACTGCCGTAAACCCAGCATACTGCCGGTGACGATCGCGACGGAAATAGCAATGACTTTAACCCCTGTAAAATCGGGGAAAGAAGTGTGAACTTGTTTGGCTAATCGAGACAGCATTGATAATTTGGTTTCCATATTTGCTGGAAAGAATCATGAAATTTGAGGGAGAACTTCACTGCGATCCTTAATGCACCCACGCTTGATTCCTAATCCAATCAATTCAGAGAATTTGTCACCTCTTCCGGATTTCTATATACACGTTAACAAATTGGCCTCAATTCTAGAGAAAGGATGAGGCGATATTGATTTGCAAAAAGAAAATTTTCTTTTTTTCTCGAATTTTGCTGAAACCCTAAGCTAAAATGCGATCGCCCTCACCGTCAGTCCGAGCATCAGGAACCTCAGCCTAAAGGCGTGAGGCTTGAAAGAGAAATCTATGAAATTTAGTATTTTGATTACAACTTACAACCGTATCAAGTTGCTCGAACGCGCTCTCCAAACCGCCCTCTTGCAAACGATTCCTTGTGAAATTGTTATTATTGACGATTGTTCTGACGACGGGACAAAGGATTATCTCGAAAATCTCCCTCTCACTCTCCCCCAGCAAAAAATAATTTATCATCGTAACGAAACTAATCTCGGTCATGCTCAAAGCATCAATATTGGAGTCGCCCGAGCAACCGGAGATTGGATTAAAACCCTAGATGACGACGATTATCTCGATCCCCAATGTCTGGAAGTTATGCAGGAGGCGATCGCCTTGCGTCCCCAAGCTGCAATTTGCTCTTGTCGGGTCATGCAAGTGAATGGGAAGGGAGAGAATCTCTCTGAAACGAAATCTGTCGGAGTGGGCAATGTTTGCTATTTACCCCAAGAAGATATTCACTGCGGTATGCTCCTGGAAGAGGTTCCTTTCGGCACTCCTGTACAAGTAGCCTTTCGCCGAGATGCGTTTCTGCGATCGGGGGGTTGGGATTCCTATTTTGATGCTAATTTTGATGATATCGACTCATGGGTTAAAATTGCCCGCTTTGGAGATGCTATTTTTATTAATCGTTGTTTGGCTTACCGGACTATTTGGGACGGTGGTTATAATAAAAAAATTCCCATTTCCAAACGCTTACAAACTCATATTTTAATCAAGCAAAAAATTTATTCTCTCGTACATCCTAAATATCAAGAAAAGATTCCGCGTTTCACACAAATTGAATCCTATTTAAAACTACACTGGAGTTTAGCTGCCTTCAAGCAACGAGATTTTCTTCATGCGGTTCGGATTTTTTGGGAAGGTGCTTTTTCGCGAACGGCTTGGCAACTTCTGTATAAAAGATATTTATTCAAGGATCGGCAAACTGGTTCTTTTTTGCAATATTTAAAGCTCAAATAAATGAGGTACAATTTTGACAAGATCGAGGACAGTCCGC
The DNA here is from genome assembly GCF_034932145.1 of Spirulina sp. 06S082. Lineage (NCBI taxonomy): Bacteria > Bacillati > Cyanobacteriota > Cyanophyceae > Spirulinales > Spirulinaceae > Spirulina > Spirulina sp. 06S082. The sequence goes on from NZ_JAYGHV010000045.1 coordinate 5,745, forward strand.
GATCGGGAATAGGCGATCGCGCATTCCTAAACTTGCTTTTCCGATCGAGATAAGATAGTTTTTGTGGATAAGTTCAAAAATTACATTGACTAACAATGTCGGTTCAACAACTTCAGGACGGGATTGAAGCGCCTAAACAATTCTCTGTGTTTCAGTTACCCGTTCATTTGTGTGAGGATTATACGAGTTGGCTGCGATCGCGGCTGTTGCAAAATTGTGGCACCCACGTCGTCACCCTCAACGCGGAAATGGCGATGCAAGCGGAACAAAATCCCCCTTTAGCAGCCGCGATCGCCCAAGCGGATCTGGTCATTCCCGACGGGGTAGGGGTGGTCTTCTACCTGCGCCTGCGCCAACAATTTCAACGTCGCTGTCCTGGCATTGAACTGGCGGCTTCTTTATTGGAAATTGCTGGAACAGAAGGAGAAGACTATCCCATCGCCTTTTATGGCGGCGCTCCAGGAGTGGCGGAACAAGCCGATCGCCGTTGGCGCGATCGCTTTCCTTCCCTCTCAATTATGAGCAGCCACGGCTATCTCTCAGACTCAGAACAAGTCAATTTTCAAAAACAACTGCAAGAAAAACAACCCAAACTAATCTTGGTCGGCTTGGGAGTCCCCCGTCAAGAATATTGGATTGCTGAAAACCGCGCCCTTTGTCCCAACGCAATTTGGATCGGTGTAGGAGGAAGTTTGGATATTTGGGCTGGAGTCAAGTCCCGAGCGCCGCGATGGTTGCGCGAAAATAACTTGGAATGGTTTTATCGTCTTTATCAAGAACCTTGGCGTTGGCGGCGAATGCTGGTTTTACCCCATTTTGCCTGGCGCTCCTTGGTGGGTTAAGTCACAACCCCCAGATTGCCCCATTCCACCTCCTATATCCCCAAAAATGCTTGAGCAACAAGAAAAAGTATCTACCCCCGTAAAAGCCAAACAGCCAGAGGTTTTGCACCGAAAAATCCTGCCTACAGAGGTGATGATCCGCTTGCAAGATGTCTCCAAAATTTATCCCAATGGCATATCTTGCTTGCAGAATGTCAACTTGAACTTAAAACGCGGCGATTTTGTCTTTATCACGGGTGCATCGGGAGCCGGAAAATCGACCCTTTTAAAATTACTCTACGGGGAAGAACACCCCACCACCGGGCGCGTTTACGCCAACGGCTGCGATGTCAACCGACTGCGAGGCGATCGCCTCGCTAAATTTCGGCGGCGCATGGGCATTATTTTTCAAGACTACAAGCTCATTCCCAACCGCACCGTTGCTGAAAATATTGCCTTTGTCCTGCAAGCACAAGGGAAACGACAGCAAGAAATAGAGCGGCGACTCATCCCCACCCTAAAAATGGTCGGACTGGCTGATAAAGCGGACTGCTTCCCCGATCGCCTCTCAGGAGGAGAACAGCAACGGGTCAGTGTTGCGAGGGCGATCGTCGGTACCCCACCCTTATTACTGGCCGACGAACCCACAGGCAATTTAGATGTCGAAAATGCCACGCAAATTTTACGAACCCTGCAAAACCTCAACACTTATGGAGCCACCATTATTGTCACCACCCACGATCGCCAATTAGCTGCTCTCTCGGAACGTCCGGTTTTACAACTACATCAGGGGCATTTGTATTGGGTGAAAAAACCCTAAGCAGGAAACTGGCTTGGGTGTCAAGAAGAGAACAAATTGCGATAATTATCCTGAAAATTTATCGTTTATTTTGGAGATAAATTGTGCCATCATAGGTCAAAATCCATTTTGCCCTCCAAAACAAGTCAAACTCAGCAGTAATTTTAGATTAGATGCAATCGCCTTTACGTATCTCCCGCATTCAACTCCCCCAAGGACAAATTTTCTGGCGAGAAGTCGGCAAGGGAAAACCCATGATCTTCTTACATGGTGCTTATGCCGATAGCAGTCAATGGTTAAAGGTTATCGACCATCTGGAAGGACACTATCACTGTTTCGCTCCAGACTTGTTAGGATTTGGTGAATCCGAACCGCCCAATAATATTCATCAATCAATTGCCTTGCAAGTTGAATGCCTTGCTGAGTATATTGAAGCCTTGCGATTAGAACGCCCTTATTTAGTCGGTCATTCCTTGGGGGGTTGGGTCGCCGCTAGTTATGCCGCAAAATATGGAGAACGCCTAGAAGGATTGATCTTAGTCTCCCCCGAAGGAATAGAAGTAGAAGAACAAAAAGATCGCTGGAAGATTGAAAAATTACTCATCGATCGCACCCCCTTATTTTTTTTATTAAAGGCGATCGCCCCCTTGGCATCAATCTTGAGATTGCGAAAAAAAATTGATGCCCTTCTGACCAGGCGATCGCTTTTGGTAGAACATCCCGCTTCGTGTCAGTTACTCTTCGATCGCAATCCTGCTGAAATGCAGCAAGAATTTCTCAATGAGAAACTAAGTCAATTTCAGACACCGACACTGATTTTACAGGGCGGACAAGACAAACCCGCGAACCTTGCCCAAAGCAAAGCCTACGCCAAGGCGATCGCGCGAGCCAAACTTCGCGTCATGAAAAATGGCGATACTCATTTAATCGAAGACTGGCCCGACAGCATCGCCCGAGAAATTCAAGACTTTGCAGGCGTTCCCGTACCCATGTAAGATATCGGCAATTCAAACTCAATTGAGAGGAAATTATACGGAAACAGGACTTCTCTCTGAGAAAAGAGAAAGCATATCCCCAAGAGAGAGTTCGTTAACAATGCTCTTCTCCTACAATTCTCCCAGAGAAACCCCTTGCCCACAAACTTTGTCCTTATGGAAAGAATTTTCCAGACTTGGGTAGCTCGCAAGGGAGATTGCAAAGTACAATTGTCAGTAAACTTTCTTCGGGGAAATCCCGAAACCCAAAAAATCCAAGAGTGTAGTGGCAAAACAACAACCACCTCTCGCGGGGCATTGTTCAATGGATTTATACAAAAACGATAACCCATGATGCGAGTCGGCCATCCCACAACAACGACCTTAAAGCCATCTTCCCAAGTCGGGCGAAAACAAACCCCGAGAACAGTTGGCGGACAATACCAATCCGTGATTGTTATGTTGATTATCAGCCTCTTTTTACTCGGGGGGATTGGCTCTCGTCTTGCCGTTTTACAACTGGTGGAAGGCGAGAAAAATAAGGAATTAGCAGAGAACAATCGCATTCGCATTGTGCCTCGGCAACCTGTACGCGGCACCATTTTCGATCGCAAAGGGCGAATTCTAGCCAGCAGTCGCTTATCTCATTCCGCCTATGTCTGGCCTCTTGCCCAGAAATACGAAACCTGGGAGACGAGTGTTATTCGATTGTCACAAATCCTTAACATTCCCCCTGAAGAAATTCGGAAACCAGTAGAAGCAGCCGGTTATAACTCCCCCACTCGCGTTCGTATCGCTCGGGGTTTAAACGCGAAACAAATTACAGCGATTCAGGAATATGGTTTTGAACTCAAAGGGGTGGATGTCGATATCGAACACGTCCGGGATTATCCTAACAAAGCAAACGGTTCCCACATTTTAGGATATACCGGAGAACTCAATGCTGAGGAACTAGCGGAACGACGCAAGGAAGGCTATCGCCTTGGGGATATTGTTGGCAAAATGGGAGTAGAAGAAGGGTTTGAAGAAATGTTGCGGGGAGAATGGGGCGGCCAGCAGGTCGAGGTAGATGGCGAAGGAAAAGTGGTCGAAATTTTAGGGGAAAAAACAGCGAAAGCGGGGAAAGATGTCACTTTAACCCTCGATCTCAATTTACAGAAAGTAGCGGAAAGTACGTTAGGTCGGCGCAAGGGAGCAATTGTGGCGATCGATCCCAATAATGGCGCAGTATTGGCAATGGCCAGTTATCCTGCCTTCGATCCCAATATTTTCTCAAAACGGATTTCACCGGAACAATGGAAACAATTACAAGGACAGGGTAATCCTTTTGTTAACCGTGCTTTACGAGGTTTCCCTCCCGCTTCAACCTTTAAAGTTGTTACCGCCACCGCCGGGATGGAATCGGGGAAATATCCTCCCAATACTGTTTTACCCACGTTTGCTTATTTACGGGTAGGAGGGACAGCTTTTGGAGAGTGGAACCGTGCGGGTTTCGGTCCGATGGGCTACATACGAGCAATGGCCTGGAGTAGCAACACTTTTCACGGACAAATCGGGCGTGGAGTGGGAGGAGAGGTGTTGATTGATTGGGCGCGTCGTTTTGGTTTCGGCCGAAAAACAGGGATTGAGATTGCCTCGGAAGCACCGGGTTTGATTGCTGATGATAAATGGAAACGAGAGCGGATGAATTGGGAATGGACGGCGGGAGATACGGTGAATATGTCTATCGGTCAGGGTTTCACCCTCGCAACTCCTCTGCAAGTCGCGGTGATGTTTGCGGTACCGGCTAATGGTGGCGATCTTGTTAAACCCCATTTACTCAAAAACCAAGAAGAACAGAAAAATTGGCGCGAACCTCTTAATTTAAAACAGTCTACTATCTCTACTCTTCGTAGTGGCTTGCGTGCCGTGGCTACAGGAGGAACTGGTACTGCTGTTAATCGCGCTGGTGTTCCCTCACCCGCCGGGAAAAGCGGGACGGCTGAAGCCCCTCCAGGTCAGGCTCATGCTTGGTTTGGTGCTTTCGCTCCTTTTGACAATCCTGAAATTGTCGTGGTGGCTTTTGCGGAACACTCTGGCGGGGGCGGGGGTAAGGTGGCGGCTCCAATGGTGGCGCAAGTTCTTGATGCTTACTTCTCTTTGAAAGGACAAGGAAAATGGTAGGTAATTTAGTTGATAGTTGATAGTTGATAGTTGATAGCGGACTATTAACTATTAGGTGGAAACTAACGGGGTGATGCTTTTTTCGATCTTGATTTTATTTAGAGTATAAATTCAATTTAATCTCTTTCTGGATGTCAAAATGAACTTAAGAAGATACAGAAAATCGACCTCTTTGCTACTTTTAATGGTTCTTGCGATCGCCAGTTTATTGTTATTCTCTCCTACAGGATTAGCAGATATTGGCATAAATCCAAAGTTAGGGCAGGAGAATGATAAACAAGCAACTTCAATGTTTTGTCTTTTTGGTTGTCAAAGTAACTCAAATTCGAGTCCAGAATCGTCTCAACAATCAACAAATAAAAATTTTAGTGGTAAAGATTTATTAGGGAGTCGTTTTGATGGTGCAAATCTTCAAGGTTCAAGTCTTCATAAAGCTAATCTTTCCAATACCGATCTGAGCAATGCGAATTTAACACGAGCCGATTTATCGGGGGCAGATTTAACCGATGTTAAAATTAGCCAGATTAAAAATATAGATTCCCTCGATTTTGGTGGTATAGATTGGAGTAAGATTCACTTGAGCGAAAGTGAAGCAATTCAATTTGCTCGCTCTAATTTACAACAAAATGATATTTTTGAATTAGCTAAGGAGCGATTAAGCGATCGCGATTTACTGATGCTTCTCAAAACCAATCATTTTAATATTGATTTAACAGATTTTGATATCTCAAAGGTCAAGCTGAGTGACAAGGTATTACTGAATTTAATTAAAAGTAATCTTAACAATGGCAGTTTTTTGCATTCTGCTACAATTGTGCCACAGGATTTACTCGATCTCTTAATGAATCAAAATCTTTTGGTTAAAGTCGATCTAACGGGTGCAGACTTGCACGATACGAATTTCAGTGGTGCTAATTTACAAAATACTATTTTAAATGGTGCCAAAATGCCGAAGGGAAAGATTTATCGACCTTAAAAAAATAAATCACTGCAATGGCTTTTTTCTCTGGGTTGATATTTCTCTATATGTATTTGCCGATTTTTGTGCTGACATTTTACAGCTTCAATGAGTCGGAATATAGTGCGGAATGGACGGGATTTTCTTGGGCATGGTATGTTAAGTTATTTGCCGATGGACGCATTTTACAGGCGTTAACGAATAGTTTGGCTGTGGCGACGATCGCCACTGCGATCGCGGCTATTTTAGGGACAATGATGGCGGTAGGTTTGGCCAAATATCGCTTTCCTGGGAAAACTTTATATCGTGGGGTTTCTTATTTGCCTTTAATTGTTCCCGATATTGCGATCGCCATCTCAACGCTGATTTTTCTGGCGGTTTTAGGCATTCAATTAAGTTTTTGGACGATTGTGGCTTCTCATGTTGTTTTCTGTTTAGCTTATATTGCGATCGTCGTTTCTTCTCGTTTCACCCAGATCGATCGCCATCTTGAGGAAGCCGCATTAGACCTCGGTGCAACCCCTCTACAAGCCTTTATACAAGTCTTATTACCGGAATTAAGACCTGCAATTATTGCGGGATGTTTGCTGGCTTTTGTCTTGAGTTTTGATGATTTTCTCATTTCTAGTTTTACGGCTGGAGTGCGATCGACTACACTACCTATAGAGATTTTTAGTCGCATTCGACTCGGAGTTAAACCTGATATTAATGCTTTGGGTGTTCTTTTAATTCTCTTTTCCGGTTGTATTGCTTATATTGCAGAATCAATGATTAATGAACAATGATTAATGAACAATTATCAATAAAAAAAACACAAATCCTCAAGAATTTTTGGCAGTTTTCTCGACCTCATACGATTATTGGCACAAGTTTAAGTGTATTTGCTCTCTATTCTATTGCTGTTGCGATCGCCAGAGATGCTTGGGGTATAACGAGTTTATTGGATTTAGCGATCGCCTGGGTTGCTTGTCTGTGTGGCAATATTTATATTGTGGGATTAAATCAACTTGAAGATATTGCGATCGATCGCATTAATAAGCCTCATTTGCCTTTAGCTTCGGGAGAATTTTCTCGCAATCAAGGACAATGGATTGTTGTTATTACAGGCATTTTGGCATTACTTTTGGCGACTTTTGGAGGGCATTGGCTTCTGGCAACGGTGGGGATTAGTGTAGCAATTGGTACGGCTTATTCTCTGCATCCTATCCGTTTAAAACGTTTTCATCTTT
>NZ_JAYGHV010000046.1:0-12317 GCF_034932145.1 Spirulina sp. 06S082
CATGTAATATACTCGGGAGAATTAGCAAAAAATTCCTTTTGCAGAATAAATAATAATTCTGCAAGGCGATCGCTGCGTAAATCTGCACCGCGAGAGAGTTGTTGTAATTCCTCTTCACTCAATCCCAATTTTTCCAAACGTTTTGGAGTCGCTGGATTTTTCAAATTGCCTACTTTTGTGTCAATAACTTTAGAAAAGCCACGAATGAGTTGAGCAGGAGCAAACAATTCTAGAGTTTGAGGGGCAATTTTTAAGCCTTTTCCATCTCGCTTAAATCCGATTTCACCTCCGAGCATTTTAGCACTAAGTAATTGACTGATTTGCTGCCAAATCAAGGTTTGCAATTCTTCCCGTTTTGGCAATTCTGCTTGAGGAGGGGCAAGATAGACGACTCCTTGGGCAAAATAGAGAATAGGCTGCCAATCTAGCGATCGCGTAAAATATAACGTTGCATTGTGAATACCATTTGTGAGGATTCCTAGAGTATCTCGCAGGCGATGATAAATGAGCCGCTTGCGGATGCCGAGAAAGCGAAGATGTTCGTGCAAGCGCTTCCCTGTTGTTGAAATGTCGATTTCGCCAGGGTCTTGTATATGTACGGCAATATCGCCAAAAGCAAGGAGACGACGTAAAGGGAGTTGCAAGCGACGGCTTTCAATTTTAAAAGGCGGCCAGTTTGCGGGGATGGGATTTGCACCAATCTTAAATTGCGTATTTTGAGCGAGATAGGCAATTTCTGTGAGATATTCCGACCACTCTGGCCAGAATTCTGTAAAATTTAACCGTTCCCCTAGTTGTTGACATAAAGCAAGAATATCCTCTATTTCGTAGGCTTTTGGGGCATCTTCACCCTCTCCGTTGCAGTATTTGTTGTAATCGTGGAGAGTAATTCCCAAACAAAACAGATACTTTTCCTCATCGGTTAAAGCAGGATTGAGAAAAGGAGTGAGATTCCAACCCACGAGTAAAGCATTCAAAACATGAACGAGCAAACTTTGATCGGCTTTTTTTGCCCAACGTTGGGATTTTTCTACAGCTTTCGGATCGCCAAGATCGTTTAAAATCTTTTTATGAATCTCTTCCGATCCTCCCAAAGCAGGTAAATCAGCAAATTCTCGTTCCATTGCCGGAACAATAGTGGTAATATAAGCGCGTAAAATAGGGTCGGTCTCTGCGGGTAACGTTTCCAACAGAACCGTTTGTAAAATTGTTTTCATGGTTTGTGTCCCTGCGATCGGGTTATTTATAGATTACAACTGTTTTTTTTCAGCCCATAGTCAAAAAATGACAACAACTCGATTTTTAGAAAATTAACGATTGAGGTTGAGTCTGATAAAACTTTTTCAATCGCCAGTTGAGGGCATTGAGTAGTAAGGCATCATGGTTAAAAGCACAAGCATAGGCTTGTTTTGCGCCATCGGTGAGCCGATAAAGTCCAAATAGAGGATTGAGATGGAGATGGCGACTCACTTGCCAATGACTGTTCTTGTTGTTGCGATCGACGGGTACAAGGAAAGTGAGAATTTCTCGCTGGCTCAAACAACTTTCGACTTCTGATTGAGGATGCCCAATAACGATTAAATTATCGATGAGAGAGAGTTGTCCGGTTTTTAGTTCGCGACTATCGCGATCGCAAGCAAAACTCAGATTGCAACGCTCGTCCAGCCACTCTATTATTTTCAAATAAACGTGAATGTGAGGTTTAGGAAACTCTTCCTCTCCGTGTCCCGATCGCATCGCAGCATTGAGAAAAGTTTGGCGATCGCAAAGTTCCACTAAGGCATAGGGGAGAAGTCGCAGCAGATCGTAGGTGTAGAAGCGATCGCCGTCCCAAACAGCCCCTTGCAAGGCAGAACTCCCGCGAAAGCGCAACAGTTCGTTACGAATGGCTTTACCTGTATCAATACGACCCAGTGCGTACCAACGTTTGCGGGTTGCATCCAGTTTATTCCCATAAATCCTGCGGAAATCCTCGCTCATGCGATCGCGCACATTTTGACTCACTTTTTGATTCTCTTGCGCCATGCGATCGAGCATTCCTCGGGCTTGCAAGGATCCCCAACAATTGCGATATTCTGCAAATTCTCGCGGTGATGCAAATGCTTCTTCAATGGCATCCCGCAGGGTTTGGCGATCGACGCTTTGCCCTGCCGTTAATTTCTCTTGTAAGCGAGCCATAACCCAAGGAACACGACCAGAAATTAGGACAAAAGCATGATAGGCTGAGAATCCAGAATGTCGCCCCAAACGTCCCAATCGCTGCACCACAGTGGCTGCATCGCTACTCTCACAAATGAGAAGATGAATCTTAAAATCGACTCCCACATCTACGGCTGAAGTTGCCACCACGAGAACCGGGCGATCGCTTTTCTGCAATACGGTTTGCGTCTGTCGTCGGGAGAGGCGATCAATGCGTCCGCTAATTTCTCGCACCTCAACTTCTGGCAATAATGTTTGCAATTGTCGAACAACTCGATTGACCATTGCCACCGAATTAAGAATAATTAAACCGCGTCCTTTTGCTTCAGTTTCGAGTAGATTGGCAATTTTAGGTGCATTTTCAACTAACCAATTCAGGACGCTATTTTCCTTTAATTCCACAAACTCTAAACTCGCTGGTTGGAGAATGGGTCGATAGCCGGGTGTTGCTTCGCTGGCATAAATTCCCTCAATTTCAATAACGTTGAAATCGGCTTTTTTTAACTGTTCGATAAAGCTAAATTTGGGAGTTGCTGAGGTAAAAAGAAAGCGACGAGGCTTTTGTTGGGTGCGGCGAATCAAGGCTAAACTATTGAGAACGGCTGCTTCTTGATGCGCTCCAAAAATATGAAATTCATCGAAGACCCAAACATCCGGAAATTCTGCCAAACTCAAGGGGAGCAAATCCAAAGCATAAGCTGGATCGCGATATCGGAAATGAGTGATGTAATGAAGTAAATCCGGACTGGCCAATAAAATTGGTTTGGTTTGGATAGCGAATAAGAGTTCTTGAAAGCGATTGCTCTCGAGTTCTTCCACTCTCCGGCTCAATTCTGCCCCAAAGAGGCGATCGATCCGTTCTTCTGGCTCTAAACCAAAGAGTTTGTGATAGGATTTTTGCTGTTCGGTTTGGTCTTCAACTAACTCGATTGTGGGATAAAGTCCCATCATGCGAAAATTGCGATCGAGCAGACTGGGAAGGGAAGCTGCTAGAGATTTTCCGTCTCCCGTCGCACTGGTGTTAAAAATGATGTCTGCATTGCCAGCAGTGAGACTGGCATGAGTTTGCGCTTGATGGGAGGAGAGGGGACAAGTATAATCGGATGGCGGTTTGAGAGCAGGAGCGCATTCTCGCACCAGACACGAGGTATTGCACCCCAATGGACAATCGCCGATCCCTGCATTAAGCTGGGAAAAGAGGGGTTTCAATTCAATTTTCATTTTCGCTTTGTTAAGGCTGATATTTTTAGCGTAATACCCTTGCCGAGATACTCATAGTCAAAAAATGACAACATCTCGGCAATTTTGGGAGCAGTGCGATCACCTTTCTTTAAATCGAGCGTACAGTCGATGCGATCGCATCACGCTGCACTGATTTCGGGTGCGATCGCTGCATCATAGTCCTCTGGGTACTGCGAAGGGTTCGCAGATGGATTATCAGATGCTTTCAGATTCGCTGAATCCTTTGCAGACTCGGGTTTGGGGGGACGAACAATATAGCGTTCGTCAATTTCAAAGCCTTGTTGGCCTTCCCTGAGAAAGGAAAGTTGGATAGAATGAGGCATAGTAAAACATCCTGCCTTGTCGCAGGGATTAATTTTTGGGCGTTGCTTGAATGTGGTAGTTTGGGCAACGTCTTTATTTTTAGCACATTTGCCCTTGTTTTGGCAATATATACTTTGTTCTTGGACTTCAATGCCTACACTTTATATACTAGAACCTTTTTATACACGCCATATACTAGAACTGAAAAATTTAGTGTTAGTATTATTCCAGAGGGACTGAAAAATCGGCTCAACAAGCACAAATGAATCCTGTATCGGGACTGAAACCTAGTATATTTGGTGTAAGCTCGTAGTCCCTCTATTCAATTTTTATTAATACAAATATTCTGTGTTCAAGGTTAAGCTGACAAATCAAGAGACCGTTTGGGTATCCTTAGAGGATATCGAAGCATTTTTGGAGGAGAATCGGGAGTTGATTCAAATTCAACGCAAACCCATGCCAAAACGGAGACAAGCCAAGTCTTGACAAGCGATCGCGCAATCTTGAATTATAAACCCCACCAAGAACTCAAGTTCTTGGCTCATAGCTCAAGCAGGCTAAAGCCAGCTAAACCTGAAGAAACCTTAACCGGCTTAAGCAGGTTTAAGCTATAAGCCTAGGGTTTGAACCCTAGGCAGTTGACACCAATGGTTATGCTATTGCTACAGCCTACGGGTAAGGAAATTTGCTGCTGTACGGCAGAAGTGCATCAAAAAAGTCTAAGTTTTCGTTCCTGTTCTTGCGGTTGAGATTCTCTCTCTAGTGGTTCTCCTTGCCAGCCCCCAATCACTTCCTCAAAAAAACCGGGTTGCCATCCTGCTTTTTCAGGATGAATGACGACTTCAGGTTCTAATACTCGTTCCAAAATTGCCAGCACTTCCTCTTCCAAACTGCGATCGCTGGCTCGTGCGAGAGCTTCGAGTTGCTCCATTAAACTCGGCTTAATTTTTTCTAAAATAATACGCGCCATCAGTTTTAATCTGCAATTCTAACTTTAATTATATTCCTCTAACCGCCGATTACTCAAAGGTGTTATGACATCCACGAAAAGCGATCGCTACAGTCAAATAGCCTTTGCCCTCGAAATTCTCAGACTCCTCGCCGAAAAACCCCGCAAGCGAGAGGAACTGGGGGAACTGCTCGATCGCTTCCTCGATCGCAACGACAAACCCTCCGATGATGTCCTGCAAAAACTCACCCGCACCATTCGCAAATTAAGAGAGTGCGGTTTCTCAATTGATAGCGCCCCCAATCGCCCTTATGTGCTACAAGAATCGAACTTTCCCGTACTTTTGTCCCTGAAACAGCGAGAGGCTCTCTCACTTGCCGCAGATATTCTCTCGCAAATGGGATTTACTGGGCAAGCCGGACAGATCAAAAATATAGGCAGGCTCTCGGAAAGCGATCGCTCCTCTGATATTCACTTTGATTTTAGTCCCCCCTTTGACTACGGCAAAGATATCGACCCCGAAATCGTCACTAAACTCCAAGAACGATTGGAACAAAAATACAGGTATACAATTCTCTATCGCGATAGCCAAGGAGAGACCCTCACATGGGATCTCGATCGCTCGGAATTACGCTTTCATAACGGTGTCATGTATTTATTCGCCCACGTCCCCGATACTCGCCACAAAAACGGACTCTTTGAGAAAAATCGCCTTTTCCGTCCCGATCGCATTCTCAGCGTGGGAGGAATGTCGGATACGCGCTGGTTAATGTCAGAATTTCCTACCTGCACCATTCGCTATCGCATGAGTGGGGCATTGGCAAAATACAAACCCCGACGCGATCGAGAAGAAGTTATACAATACAATAGCGAATCTGTTGACATTAAAACCACCGAAGATTATATTTTTTGGTTTCGCCAAAGAATCATGCAATATGGTGCTAATGCAACAGTTTTAACACCTGATTGGTTGCGCGAAGACTTACACCAAGAACTAAAAAGAACTTTAGATCATTATCAGAATTAATAAAAACACGGGGATATAAACGATCGCCGCGATCGCCCATCTCGTTAACCACAGTTCATTAATACTTAACTAAATCCCAATTGTATATTTTTGCCATTCCTGATGATGGCCGCTACGAATAGAGCGGGCAATCTCAAAATATAGGCTACTATAGGGACGACGAGGTTTAGAAAGCAGAGGCATACTTGCTTCATCTGGGGTACGGCTGCCTTTCTTGACATTACAGCGAACGCAGGCCGCAACTAGATTTTCCCAACTGTCCCCACCCCCGCGAGAGCGTGGATTAACATGATCGAGGGTTAAACTATCCCCCTTGTAATAACAATATTGACAAGTGTGGTTATCGCGTTCTAAGATGTTCCTCCGGGTTAAAGGAATTTCCTTGTAGGGAACTCGAACATAATAACGGAGGCGAATAACCGTGGGAATGGGAAATCTAGTCCGCAATTCCGCTTTTTGGTATTCCAGTTGCTCGGCTTTTCCTTTGAGCAACAAAACGACCGCTCGTCGCCAAGTGGTGATATTGAGCGGTTCATAGGAGGCGTTTAACACCAGAACCTTGCCCATTTTTCCTCAAAAAAATTTTGTGCAAATATATCACAGATGGTAGCACAAGCTCGCAAAAAAAAATGTTTGCGGGTCAAATTGTGGTATTTAGTATTATTCTCTCGCCACGCCATTATTTCCCGATATCCCGCTTTATTTGCTCGATTTCCTCATCCATTTCCCATTGACGGAAGCGATCGTCTAGGGGATCGTATCCCGTGTTAATACTACGATATGCCCCAGCTCCTTCCCAACCGGAAGTCGAACTCGATGGTGGTGTTTGAGCCGGCGATCGCACTGCTTCGGCAGCTTTTGCTTGCACTTCTTTACGTTTTTGTTGAGTTTGTTGTAATAATTCTTTAGCTTTGATGAGATTTTGTTTGACCCCTTCCATTTGTCCCCATTTTTGATTACCTTGACGCAGAAGAGCAGCTTCTCGCTCTTTGGCTGCTTGAGCTAAGTCCTCTCTACCCGAGCTTTCTGCCTTACTGATGCGCTTATGCCACAGTTCGATATCCTTGGCGATCGCCAGAATTTCGTCTTGAATTTGCTGTTCTTGACGTTGCAAATTTAAGATTAAGCGGCGAGTATCTTCTTCTTGTTCTCTCACCTGTTCCTCGATCGCCTGGAGTTCCAAATGGGGATTATCCCGCAAAAACTCATCTAAGCGATCTTCTAGAAATTTACCAAATTCATCAAATAAACCCATTTCAGTTATTAATTAGGGAATAGGGAATAGGGAATAGGGAATAGGAAGATAGACAAGTTATTCTTTTAGAAGATTTGGCCAACATACACGGAACGAATTTCGCCATTACGTCGAATCACTGCCGTTTGACCTTCGATCCGGACTAATGACCAGCCACTCCCACCGATCGCTTCCCCGATCGCAATGCGTTTGGTTGAGTTCTCAATGCGAAAAAGAGCCACAGAATTGTCTCCTGCATCAAGAACTCCTGCCAGTTTGATATCATTACTTTCTTCGACAGCAGGAGGATTCCCCAGAGTCTCTAAGGGTAATTCTAACTCATCAAAGTTCGGTAAATCATTAGCGCGATAAGCTCCTAATCTTTCTTGAGGGGGTTCCGGGAGAACTGTTTTGCTGGTATCAACAGGGGTTGGCGATACACTGGGTTTAGGTTGAGGTTTCTGAGGTGAAGGAGTTGAAGTTGCTGAGGGAGTTGGGGAAGGTTGGGGGGTTGGGGAAGGTTGGGGGGTTGGGGAAGGTTGGGGAGGGACAACTGCCTCTGAGAGGCTATTTCGGGTTGTAGAATTGGGATTGGGGGGATACACGGGAATATAAACCCGTTCGATGACTTGGGGTACAGAGGAGCCAGTTGCAGAGGTTTGGGCACCGCGATCGCCGTCGGGGGTGGGAAGAGATGCGGTTTGTTGGGCTTGAGGGGTTTCGGGTTTACTGGCGATGACTTTCAGCGATCGCAGCATATACTCGATAAAGGGAGCATCTTCCGAAGCAGGAATGACGGGATTTTTAGATTCGTTTTGTGGGGTCGGAAGAGTTGGTTCTACTACAGGTTCTTTTCTCTCCAATCCTCCCCGAGTAAAGAACCAAATCCCAACACCGAGCAAAGATAAACAGGCAACACCAAATAAAATCTTATCCGCGTGTTGGCCGATCTGAAAGGAAGAGGTGTTTTCTGTGGGGGAAGATTGGGCTTTTTTGGCTTTATTTTTCTTTAAGGAGAAACGCGATCGCGGTTTTTCCTTTCTGTTTTCAGATTGACTCCTATTCTCTCCACTTTTTGCCAACTCCTCAGTGGGGAGGGTAATCGAGGGAACTACAACAGATTGTAGGGTGACATACTCGGCTTTTGCGGTTTGGGTGGGGAGTTGACCGTTCCCCTCTAAAAGCATATCGATGTCTGAGAAAAGATCGTCCATCAACACATCGGCCTGTTTTTCTAGCGATCGCCCTTCGAGTGCGACAGATTTTGTATAAAGACCTACATTTTGCGTGTCGGTATTATTCTCCTCGGACATGGTTGCTCCCTCAAGTCATTCGTGATTCCGATGTTTGCATGGGATTTTCTCGCGTGTGACGAAATTTCTCCCAATGAAACGATAATATAGCATTTCCTCAAAGTTGAGTCAGGAAAAGCCGGAAAATTCAGAGGGTTTGTTCGATGGGTAAGGCGATCGTGAATTCCGTACCCCCTCCTCCTCGGGAATGACAGCGCAATTCCCCGTGATGTTTTTGCATGATTTCATAACAGATTGAGAGTCCCAGTCCCGTCCCTTTGCCGATCGCTTTAGTGGTGAAGAAAGGATCGAAGATTTTCGCTTGAATTTCTGGTGCAATACCAGGACCATTATCGCGAATGAGAATTTGAACGCGATCGCCGTCCCTCGTTTGAGTAACAATCTCAATTTGTTTGTTTTCATTATCAGTTTGGGCAAGCAACGCATCGATCGCATTACTCAAAATGTTCATAAAAACTTGATTGATTTGTACGGGATAACAAGCAACCATCGGTAAATCTCCATATTGCTTAGATATTGTGATTTTATTATTCAGTTGACTGCTCAAAATTAGCAGCACACTTTCAATCCCTTGATGCAGATCGACTTTTTTGATTCCTACTTCATCGAGACGAGAAAAAATACGTAGAGATAAAATCAATTCTCGGATTCTCTCCGTACCAACTTGCATGGATTTTAAGCATTTCGGCAAATCCTCAATCAGGAAATCTAGATCGATGTCTTCAAGTTGTTTTTTAAGACTATTGGACACTTTTGATTCTTTATTTTGATAAACATTAGCGATTTTTAACAGGTCTGCAACATATTCGCTGACATAGGCTATATTGCCGTGAATAAAACTGACGGGATTATTGATTTCATGGGCCAATCCAGCAACCATTTTTCCTAGACCGGACATTTTTTCATTTTGAACCAGTTGAGATTGTGCTTGTTTAAGTTCGTCTGCTTGCACCTTATAACGTTGTTCCGAAATTTGTAAATCTTGGTGTTGGGTTTGGATAATGCGATCGGCACGCTTGACAATTAAAAACAAAACAAGATAAAGAATACTTAAAATTAGGGTACAAACTAGCGTGACCGATCGCTGAAGCTGCCCTATTTTTGTGTAAAGTGGCGTAACATCACTATAAAGTTCGAGAACTCCCTCAATTTCTGCACTATTTCTGCCTCTTTGAATGGGAACATAGCTAGAGAGTAATTGTCTATCTTGAATTCGTTCAGCAAAAGCACTAAATGTTTCTCGATGACCTAATTTTGTTTGAAGTTGTCCCGATCGCGCGGCAATAAATCCAGAATAATCCTCTTTATAGTCTCCTATTTGCTTGGGTTCTGTTGAAAAAATTATTCGTCCTGAGAGAGAGAAAACTTTTACTTTAACAACAGGCAATCCTTCCATCTGATTGAGAATTTTTTGCCGTAGTAGTTCGGTTTCTGGATGGCTTTTGAGTTCCTCATTGCTCAAATCAGTGGTAGAATCAACAAAATCCGAAAATTCCGACCAAATAGTATTGGAGAAACTCTTTGCTAAAGCAACATTATTTTCTTCTCCTTTTTCGATGAGAATTTTAATTGATTGTTGTCGATAAAACTCTCCCAATACTACAATCACAATTGAGAAAGCTGTTAAACTAGCAATAGAGAAATAGCGGATGAGTTGAAAGCGATCGATTTTCTGGTTAGGGGAAGACAAAGGAGATGAAAAAGTAATTTGCATTTTTAAACCTCACATTTTTATTGAAAAAAAGAGCAATCAAGAGTAGGAAAAGAAAAAATTGTCGCATTTCTTAAACTGGTTATTATAGTTAGAATATCGTTTTTAAATTCCTATTTCTATTTTCAATAAATAAACAGTTTTGTCAATGTTTTTTCCACGTTAGCAACAAATTGTCAAGAAGTTGTGAAGTTTTGCAGAATACGAGAACAAAAAGAAGAAGGAAGCTGTTAATATTACAAATTATGAGCCCAACGATTCAATCTCTCCCCCCCGAAGTTATTAATATTATTGCCGCCGGAGAAGTGATTGATTCTCTAGCTTCTGTGGTGCGGGAATTGGTGGAAAACGCCATTGATGCGGGGGCGACACGCTTAACTCTTTCCATGTTTCCCGATTTGTGGCGAGTACAAATTGCCGATAATGGTCGAGGTATGGACTTGACAAATTTAAGATTTTGTGCAAAGCCTCACAGTACCAGTAAGATTTACACGGCTGAAGATTTATGGAAGATTACCAGCTTGGGATTTCGCGGGGAAGCCTTACATAGTTTGGCGCAGTTGTCAGAGTTGGAAATATGCAGCCGATCGCAGTTAGAAGAAGCAGGATGGCGCATAAAATACGATCGCGACGGGAAACCCATTCAGGAAGAAATAACCGCGATCGCCCCCGGTACCATTGTCACCGTCGCCAACTTATTTGGTAATATTCCCGTGCGTCGTCAGGGTTTACCCGCAAAATCCCAGCAATTGAAGGAAATTCAAACAATTATTCACCATTTAGCCCTATGTCATCCTCACATCGCTTGGCAAGTTTGGCAAGATGAACAACTCTGGTTTAAGATTTTTCCTAGCAAGACAGTCAAAGAGATTATTCCGCAATTTCTCAAGCGCATTCATGCCAGCGATCTGCACTATTTAAGTGTTGATGTTAATCCCGAAAATGCCCCTTTATTCCCCGCTAAAATTGAATTAGCCATCGGTTTACCCGATCGCTGTCATCGCCGCAGATTGGATTGGGTAAAAGTGGCCGTTAATGGTCGTTTTGTGCGATCGCCGCAACTAGAACAAACCATCATTTCTAGTTTTGCCAAAACTTTACCCCGCGATCGCTATACCTTGTGTTTTCTGCATTTAACTCTCGATCCAGGTCAAATTGATTGGAATCGCCATCCCGCAAAAACTGAAATTTATCTCCATAATTTGGACTTGTGGCGAGAAGAAATTGGCAAGGCGATCGCCCAAAGTTTGCGAATGAGTCCCACGGATTTAGGGACAACTGTAAATAATCAACGTATTGGCAAACTTCTCAAAGTTTCTGAAGAACAAGCAGGCTATCATCTCGATCGCAGGATTGAACCGCAAGCTACTATCAAAAATGAAATGGGTTTGATGGCATTACAAGCCGTCGCACAGGTCAGTAAAATGTATATTGTTGCCGAACATTCCGGGGGATTATGGTTAGTGGAACAGCACATCGCCCACGAACGAGTATTATACGAACAATTGCAGGATGCTTGGCAACTCGTACCCATTGAACCGCCGATGATTCTCAGTCAATTAACCCCTTCTCAAGTGGAACAATTGCAGCGTATTGGTTTAGAAATTGAATCTTTTGGGGAAGAAATGTGGGCAATTCGGACGATTCCCGAAATGTTAGCAACGAGAAGCGATCGCGTTGATGCAATTCTAGAATTAAGTTGGGGAGGAGACATCCGAGAAGCGCAAGTTGCAACCGCTTGTCGCAGTGCAATTCGTAATGGAAAACCTTTAACTGTACCGGAAATGCAAACCCTTCTCGATCGATGGAAAAATACGCGAAATCCCCGCACTTGTCCCCACGGTAGACCAATTTATTTATCCCTAGAAGAATCAGCTTTATCGCGCTTTTTTCGCCGTCATTGGGTCATTGGCAAGAGTCACGGCATTTAATTTAACAGCATTTGATAGGTGATTAAAAAAGCCCTCCATCCGGAGGGCTTTGATTAGATTGTCTTAGAATCGAAACACTCTAAGCTAGTCTTTCAACTTAACCGTTGATAACAGGAGCTTGGAGAGCAACAGGTGCAGATTCGCCCGCCGCTAAATCTAAGGGGAAGTTATGAGCATTGCGCTCGTGCATAACTTCAAATCCTAAGTTAGCGCGGTTGAGGATGTCCGCCCAAGTGTTGATGACGCGACCTTGAGAATCAAGAATAGATTGGTTGAAGTTGAATCCATTCAAGTTAAATGCCATGGTGCTGACACCTAAAGAGGTGAACCAGATTCCGATTACCGGCCATGCTCCTAAGAAGAAGTGCAGGGCGCGAGAGTTGTTGAAGCTGGCATACTGGAAGATTA
>NZ_JAYGHV010000047.1:0-12079 GCF_034932145.1 Spirulina sp. 06S082
CTACTCTATCGTTTAGATCGATTAGAAGAAAATCCAGAAGAAACGATAGAAACCGCTAAACTTGTTGTTCCTCCAGCAGGAGAAGAAATGGGATGCTAAAGGAATTTAGCCCCTTGGATTATCAGTGAATCAGTAAAGCGACGTTGCCTGCAACGTCGCTACAGGGTTTCAGGCGATCGCGCAAGCGTGGCAGAGCCGTATCGCGCAAGCGTGGCAGAGCCGTATCGCAAATGGGTTCTGTCGTTGGGGAGATGTCAACGCTTTTAGAGAGTTTTTCGGAAATTAAAGAATTTTAAGAATTGTTCCACTCCCATGATAAGATTTCCCTTGGCTCGAAACGAGCGATCGATCTGGACTGACCCCTAACTCAAAAACGTGAACCCGTCCGACCCACCTCTCAACCCCCGACTAGAAAGAGACAATCCCTCAGAATCCTCCCCTAATCCTAGGGGGAATTCAATGGCAGAATATTACCAACTCAAACAGGATTTGTTGATTTGGACTTTCGCCATGAGTGGTGTCATTTTCCTTCTAGTTTGGTTGAACTACTCCCTCCATATTGCTCTGAGTTATCTACTCGGTGCTTGTGTGGGAATCGTTTATCTGAGAATGCTGGCGAAAAACGTGGAGCGATTGGGAGAAGGAAAAACTCGTGTTAGTTCTAATCGTTTAGCTCTATTTGCAGGACTAATTATTGTTGCTACTCAGTGGCAGCAACTGCATATCGTGCCTATATTTTTGGGATTTCTCACCTATAAAGCAGCGATTATCGCTTACACCTTTCAAACTACTTTCTCAGAATTTATGAAAAGGTAGCCACCGAAGGAGTCGCGCGATCGCATCGCCCAAAGTAGAAATCTTGTTGTGTCTTTAAGAATATTGGGGAAAGAAAGCCCAATGGAATTTTTTGCTGGCTTAAAGGCTTATACCTTTGTACCTCTAGCATCCCTCGAAGTTGGCGAACATTTTTACTGGAATATCGGTGGCTTGACAGTACACGGACAAGTCTTTATGACTTCTTGGTTTGTCATTGCTCTGCTCGTCATCGCGTCGTTGGCAGCCACTCGGAATATCCAAAGAGTTCCCAGTGGTATCCAGAACTTCATGGAATTTGCCTTAGAATTCGTGCGCGATCTCGCGAAAAACCAGATTGGCGAAAAAGAATATCGACCCTGGGTTCCTTTTATTGGCACTCTCTTCCTATTCATTTTTGTCTCTAACTGGTCTGGAGCCCTCCTCCCTTGGAAACTGATTCATATTCCCTCTGGAGAATTGGCGGCTCCAACCAACGATATCAACACGACAGTGGCTCTGGCCTTGTTGACCTCGCTGGCTTACTTCTTCGCGGGATTCAGAAAGCGCGGTTTGAAATATTTTGCCAAATATCTCGAACCCACGCCCATTCTCTTGCCTATCAATATTTTGGAAGATTTTACCAAACCCCTTTCCCTGAGCTTCCGTCTTTTCGGAAACATTGTGGCAGATGAATTGGTGGTGGCGGTATTAGTCTTGTTGGTGCCTCTGTTTATTCCTTTGCCCGTTATGGCCTTAGGACTATTTACGAGCGCTATCCAAGCTCTCGTTTTTGCTACCCTGGCTGCTGCTTATATTCACGAAGCATTGGAAGGGCATGGCGGCGAAGAGCATGAGTAAGCGGGTCTTCTCGCTGCACTCCTAAATATTGCTACTAAAGCGCAAATATTCACCTGTTGTCGTCATTAAAAATCAATCAAAGGAAAAAAAATCATGGATAGTTTAGTTGCTGCTGCCTCCGTTATTGCTGCTGCCCTCGCTGTTGGTTTGGCTGCGATCGGACCTGGAATCGGTCAAGGAACCTGCGCGGGTCAAGCTGTGGAAGGAATTGCCCGTCAACCAGAAGCAGAAGGCAAAATTCGCGGAACCTTGCTGTTAAGTTTGGCATTCATGGAATCTCTCACCATTTACGGTTTGGTTGTTTCCTTGGTTCTGCTTTTCGCCAACCCCTTCTCGTAATCGCCCCCCGATCGCGGGACAAAAAAGGTAGAGAGAGACGCAAAATTCTCATCTCTACCCCCCATCCAAAGGTCAAGTTTCAGATTCTTCAACAATGATACATTGGACGAATTTATTCATAGCAGAAGCGGGAATGTTTGACTTTGACGCAACATTGCCTTTGATGGCAATTCAGTTTCTGGCCTTAGTCTTTCTTCTCAATAAAATATTCTACAAACCCTTGGGCAAAGTCCTAGACGAGCGTACCGAATATGTTCGCCAAAATAGCCAAGATGCAAAAGGACGTTTGGAGAAAGCCACTGCGATCGCCACTCAATACGAGCAAGAACTCGTAGAAGTGCGTCGGGAATCTCAAAACATTATCGCCAAAGCTCGGGACGAGGCACAACAAGTTGTGACGGCCAAAGTTCAAGAGGCGCAACAAGAAATTCAACAGCAACGAGAAGCCACCTCTCAAGAAATTGAAACTCAAAAGGCTCAAGCATTTCATACCCTTGAAGGAGACGTGGATGCTTTGAGTTGGCAAATTCTCGAAAAACTGTTGGGTTCAGAATTGGCAAGATAATGACAAATTGTTAAAAGGAAAATAAAAATCGTGGGGACTGTATTTTATCTAGCCACTGAAGCCGAACATGGGTTCGGATTGAACTTCGATCTTTTAGAAGCAAACATAATTAACCTCGCCCTGCTTGTAGGAATTTTGGTTTATTATGGCGGTCAGGCCGTAGGGAAAATTTTAACCGAACGACGCGCCAAAATCGAAGCTGAAATTCAAGAAGCAGAAGGACGCGCCTCTAAAGCTGCGGCTGAGTTAGCTGGGGCGCAACAAAAATTGGCGCAGGCAAAAGAAGAAGCCAAACAAATTTTAGCCACTGCCGAACAAACTGCACAACGGGCAAAAGAAGAGGTTTTGGCTAAGGGCAATGTGGAAGTTGAACGCATGAAAGCAACTGCCGCCGCCGATGTCAGTTCCGAACAAGACAGGGCGATCGCACAATTGCGTCAGCGTACCGTCGCTCTCGCTATTGAGCGGGCAGAAGGACAACTCAAAGATCGCTTAGACGACTCCAAACAAGAGCGCCTGATCGATCGCTGTATCGGGCAATTAGGGGGATAATCAATGAAAGGAACTTTAGTTAGTAGCTCAATTGCCGAACCTTACGCCCAGGCATTGATGTCTTTGGCGCGATCGCGAGATTTAGCCGAGCGGTTTGGCGAAGATTTCCGCGCGATCGAACGGTTAATGGAAGAATCTCCAGAATTACGGGATTTTATTACCAATCCCATCGTCAAAGATGAGGACAAAAAAGCCGTTATCCGCCGCATCATGGGAGAAGACACAGACTCTCAACTGGTCAATTTTTTAATGTTGTTGGTGGATAAACGGCGCATTATTTTTCTCGAACAAGTTGCCGATCAATATCTCACACTTCTGCGAGAAATGAATCAAGTCGTTCTGGCTGAAGTCATTAGCACGCGGGAATTGAATGAGGATCAGCGCCGCTCTGTAGAAGACAAAGTGCGCGAGATATCCCATGCCCGAGGGGTAGAACTGAAAACCACAATCAACCCCGATATTATTGGCGGCGTAATTATCAAAGTCGGCTCTCAAGTCCTCGATGCCAGTTTACGCTCTCAACTCCGTCGCATTGGCATGAGTTTAAACGCTTAAAAATACCCCTTACCCATTACCCATTACCCACAACAAACTATGGTTAGTATCAGACCAGACGAAATTAGCAATATCATTCGCCAGCAAATTGAATCCTACGACCAAGATGTTCAAGTTTCTAACGTAGGAACCGTTCTTCAAGTTGGAGATGGTATTGCGCGCATTTATGGCTTAGAAAAAGCGATGGCGGGGGAACTCCTCGAATTTGAAGATGGCACCGTTGGTATTGCCCTCAACTTAGAAGAAGATAATGTTGGGGCGGTACTAATGGGTAGCGGTCTGAGCATCCAAGAGGGAAGCACCGTTAAAGCCACCGGTAAAATCGCACAAGTTCCCGTTGGAGACGCTATTATCGGGCGCGTTGTCGATGCTTTGGCACGTCCCCTTGATGGTAAAGGCGAGATTCAATCCGGTGAAACCCGCTTGATTGAATCTCCGGCTCCTGGTATCATTGAGCGTCGTTCCGTCCACGAACCCATGCAAACTGGGATTACCGCCATTGACGCGATGATTCCCATCGGACGGGGACAGAGGGAATTAATTATTGGCGATCGCCAAACTGGAAAAACCGCCGTTGCAGTCGATACTATCCTCAACCAAGCCTCAGAAGATGTGATTTGTGTTTACGTCGCCGTTGGTCAAAAAGCCTCCACCGTCGCTCAAGTCGTCGGGGAACTGCAAGATCGCGGAGCCATGAGCTACACCGTTGTGGTTGCAGCCAATGCCAGCGACCCAGCAACCCTACAGTACCTCGCTCCCTACACCGGTGCGACTATTGCCGAGTATTTTATGTACCAAGGCAAAGCCACCTTAGTGATCTACGATGACTTGTCCAAACAGGCACAGGCTTATCGCCAAATGTCCCTGCTCCTGCGTCGTCCTCCCGGTCGCGAGGCATATCCTGGAGATGTTTTCTACGCTCACTCTCGCTTATTAGAGCGGGCAGCAAAACTCAGCGATGAATTGGGTGGTGGAAGCATGACCGCATTGCCCATCATTGAAACCCAAGCTGGGGACGTTTCTGCCTACATTCCCACCAACGTGATTTCCATTACCGACGGTCAGATTTTCCTCTCTTCTGACTTGTTTAACTCGGGTTTCCGTCCGGCAATCAACGCGGGGATTTCCGTCTCTCGCGTCGGTTCTGCGGCTCAACTCAAAGCCATGAAACAAGTGGCCGGGAAATTAAAACTGGAACTCGCACAGTTTGCGGAATTAGAAGCATTTTCCCAGTTTGCCTCTGACTTAGATCAGGCAACTCAGGCACAATTGTCACGAGGGCAGCGCTTGCGGGAAGTTCTCAAACAGCCCCAATATTCTCCCTTAGCGGTTTACGAACAGGTTGCCATTGTTTATGCCGGGTTAAATGGGTATTTGGATGATATTGAGACGGAAAAAATCACCGCCTTTACCAAAGGGTTTCGGGACTATCTGAAAACCAGCAAAGCTGACTTTGGTAAAACGATTGCTGCGGAGAAAAAACTCACCGATGCTTCCGAAGGTATGCTTAAAGAGGCGATCGCCGAGTATAA
Source organism: Spirulina sp. 06S082 (assembly GCF_034932145.1). Lineage (NCBI taxonomy): Bacteria > Bacillati > Cyanobacteriota > Cyanophyceae > Spirulinales > Spirulinaceae > Spirulina > Spirulina sp. 06S082. The sequence goes on from NZ_JAYGHV010000047.1 coordinate 5,197, forward strand.
GAAAACCTTTGTAGTCTCTGCTTAATTGTTAAGGAAAGGGGAACGGATTGAAGGATTTCTCTACCGATTCCCCACTCCCTACTCCCCAATTGCCATTACCAAAAACAATGCCTAATCTTAAAGCCATTCGCGATCGCATTCAGTCGGTCAAAAATACCCGGAAAATTACCGAAGCGATGCGCCTTGTTGCTGCGGCTAAGGTGCGTCGCGCCCAAGAACAAGTGACCAGCACTCGTCCTTTTGCTGATTGTTTAGCACAAGTTCTCTACGGTTTACAAAATCGCCTTCAGTTTGAAGATGTAGACCTCCCCTTACTGAAACAGCGCCCTGTCAAAAACGTAGGGCTTTTAGTTGTCTCTAGCGATCGCGGTTTATGTGGCGGTTACAATAACAACATCATCAAGAAAGTAGAGACGCGAGTTAAAGAATTACAAAAGGAAGGAGTTAGCCATAAATTAATTTTAGTGGGCAGAAAAGCAACGCAATATTTCGAGCGCAGAGAAGCACCGATTTCTCAGAGCTATCTGGGACTCAATCAAATTCCTACCGCCCCAGAAGCCTCCAAAATTGCAGACTATTTACTTTCACTTTTTCTCTCTGAAGGGGTCGATCGCATCGAGTTAATTTATACTAAATTTGTTTCTTTAATTAGCTCGCGTCCCGTCGTACAAACCCTTGTACCTTTATCATTTCAAGGTTTAGAAAATGCCGATGATGAAATTTTCCGCTTGACGACCTCCGGGGGGGAATTTCGCGTCGAACGAGAAAAAGTTGCCAAGAAAATGGATTCGTTTCCCAGAGACATGATTTTCGAGCAAGACCCCGCTCAAATTTTAGATGCTCTCTTGCCTTTATATCTCAATAACCAGTTACTTCGCGCCCTGCAAGAATCTGCAGCAAGTGAATTAGCGGCTCGCATGACTGCCATGAATAATGCCAGTGAAAATGCTGTAGAATTGGTCAAAACTTTAACTCGGTCTTATAACAAAGCGCGTCAAGCTGCCATTACTCAAGAAATCCTCGAGGTGGTTGCTGGAGCAAATGCACTGTAGACCAAACGATCAACGCCCGGAACAATCGGGCGTTTTTTACAATTTAGGTCTAATGTTTTAGATTGGGAAAGCAATGAAATTTTACAAAACTTTTCGTCAGATTTACAGTATCACAAAAAACGAGCGCTTTTTGTTGTTTCTCAAAGTCATTGAAAGTTTAGTCTCTAAAGTGCTTTCTTTGCTGATGGTCTGTGTAATTTTATGGGCAATTGGCGATTTATCTATTATAATTGTAACGGATTTATTTATCAGGTCGTCTCATTCTTTAAAAGAAGATATTTTTGATATTTTTGGTCTCTTTTTAAATATTTTAGTTGCTTTAGAAATCTTAGAAAATATAACAGCTTATTTAAAGAAACATAGCGTACAGCTTGAATTAGTAATCGTGACTTCTCTCATCGCTGTTGCGCGAAAAATTATTGTTTTTGATTTAGAAACCAAGTCTGCCAGCGATTTAATTGCTATCTCAGTTGCTGTATTAATGCTTTCCATTAGTTACTTTATTATCCGTAGCGGACAAAGAAGAGGAACATAAAAAGAAAGATAGAGACGACTTCATATTATAGCTCAATTCTTGGGTATTTGGAAATTATAAACATCTTCGATCGCCTGTACCCACCCCTTAGCAACCGAAGCAAGAATGCGATCGCCTTTTGCTCGAGTCGCCGTCGTTGCATCCCCAATCACCCCACTTTTACTTAAATCTTTAGTCACCCATGCAAAGGGTAATTTTCCCTCAATACTCAACAAACTTTCTGAGGGTAATTCTGGGGGATATTCGCAAACAGCTTGCTCCATTTTCACTTGTTCTGGTAATAGTGCTAACATGATGCTAGTTTCTGCATCTCCAGCATGAATTCCCATTTCTAATTCCTTTTTACTCAAGACTTCTTTGGCAATATGAGGAACTCGCCAAGTAAAGAAGGGAAAGATCAGAAAATCGCTATATTCTTGGTGTAAATCTCGTGCAATTATTTCTATAACTTGCGGTTGGCCGCCATGGGAATTCATGAACACCAATTTACGAAACCCTGCTCTATAAATACTCTCAGCAACTTCTTTAAGGGTTGCTAAAAGTGTCTGTGCTGAAAGCGAAATTGTCCCCGGAAAATGCCAATGTTCGTTAGATTTTCCATAGTATAAAGGCGGCAGAGCATAGGCAGGAATCTGGGGGTCTAATTGGCTTAATGCCGTCCCTAAGACCCCAACACTAATGGCAGAATCAACAATAATAGGTAAGTGGGGTCCGTGCTGTTCGATCGCGCCGATGGGTTGAATAATCACCGTATTTTGCTTATCTGACATGGCTTGAATTTCTGTCCAAGTCAGATAAGCAAAAAATCGTTCCGGGGGAATAAATCCGTGCATGAAATAATATTGTTAAAAATTAGTTGACCCCCTATCCACACTCTTATCAAGAGAAGTGAGTAGAGGTTAGTTCCTCATCGATCGCTGACAGGAAAGGCCTCCGGAAGGACTTGTATATTGATGACCCTTCCTTGGCGATTGACTTCAATCTTTAACGGTTTGCCAATTTGACTCAGTTCAACTTGCTGTTGAACATCTGTAGCGGTACTCACAGCATTTCCACCGACTTTAACAATAATATCTCCGACTTGGAATCCTCCCCGATCGGCGGGAGAATTGGGAATGACTCCCATGACAATAATACCGCGATCGCTAGTAATAACAAAGGTTTGGTCGGGGTTTTGATTGAGTTCATCTCGGCGATCGGCATTGAGAGTAATCATTTGCACCCCTAAATAAGGATGGTCGGCTTTCCCTTCAGCAAAGAGTTGATTAGCGATGCGTTTAGCGGTTTCAATGGGAATAGCAAACCCCAATCCTTGAGCATCGGCGCGAATTGCGGTATTAATGCCAATCACTTCTCCTTTCGCATTTAATAAGGGACCGCCAGAATTACCAGGATTAATGGCTGCATCGGTTTGGATAAAACGGACGCGCTTATCGGGGACCCCAACTTGAGAACTCGATCGCCCTGTGGCGCTAATAATTCCTACTGTGACAGTATTATCGAGGCCGAGGGGATTGCCGATGGCGATCGCCCATTCTCCAGGAATCAAGGTTTCTGAGTTCCCTAACGTCACCGCAGGCAAGTTTTTTGCATCAATCTCGATCGCCGCAACATCGGTAACGGAATCTCGTCCCACAACTTTCCCCTCTAAAGCGCGACCGTCCTTAAGGGTAACTTTAACGATATCCGCTCCTTCTACAACATGGGCATTGGTCACTAATCGTCCATTAGCCGTGAGGATAAAACCAGAACCCGTACCTCGCTGAAGTTGGCGCGGTGAGGGTTTTTCGCCTTCTTGTCCAAAGAAACGACGGAAAAAAGGTTGCTCTAAAGAATCGGAGAAAGGGGAGGCGATCGTGCGGGAAGCATCGATTCGCACAACCGAGGGACCGACTTGGCGAACCGCTTCAGCAATAAAATTAATACCGACAGAGGGTTCGTTTGCTTGTTTGGCTAACGATAAGGTAGGGAGAGTCGCCGGAATGAGTTGCGAGGGCTGCAAGCTGTTTTGTTGTTCTTTGTGCAGTTGTTGATGTCCCCAGAATCCCGATCCCGTGCCGATCGCCAACAAGCCAATATATATACCCAGTTGTTTTAGAGAGATAGTCATTACATTTACACTTACCGCTAGAACCCAATAGATCGAGATATACTCGTTACCCCAGCGTAGCAAATTTACTGGCAAAAAACTGCTACAAATTCTTTGTACAACAGGTCAAGGAAATCTCACAGATTACAATAACAAAATGAGAAAAAATTGTTCGATTTTAACTTGACTTCTTGACCTTGACAATGATATTCTAACAGAGTGGGAGTGTGTGCGCTCCTGTAACCCCTTTTTCAAACAAGAAATAAATCAGAAAAGAAAGAAGAAAGGCGATGCTCTCATCCAATGCTTCTGCTAAGTAGTTGGAACTTTTAGTAAAACTAATTGAAGATTTTGAAGAGAAAAATTATAAACTTAATGTTTCAACACCGCGATCGCGCTTGCTTCATTTGCTGGAGGCTAGAAATTTACAACAATCCGATCTAGCAAGCGTTTTTGGTTCTCGAGAACTTGCTTCTCAAATTATCAGTGGGGAATGTGCGATCGCCCGAGAACAAGCTGAAATTTTAGGTCAATTTCTCCAGGTCGATCCGAGTTTATTTTTGTTGAATTAGGCGATCGTGATAAATCCCTCGTATCGCTTTGAATTTGTTGGAGAAGACTTTGAGAACGCTGAATGGCTGCTTCTAGTTCGAGTTCTGCAAGGCGATCGAGTTCTTGTCGATCGCCATCTGAGAGAGCGTTTCCCGTGGCTGAGGTCTCGTGAAATCGAGCCATTAAATCTTGTAATTTTTTGTGTTGTTGGGACGGGAAAAAGCGATCGCTTTGAGTACGATGCAAGATAATTGCGATTGCACTATCTCGAACAATTCCAGCATCATTTAATTGTTGTTCGATATTATCCAATGCTTGACCGGGTGTGAAACCGATCGCTTGTTTTTGGCCGCAGATGGCTCGATATTTTGCGGTGCGATCGTCCGATTCTGGAATAATTGCGATCGTTGTCATTTTAGAATACAGTGGTTTTAATTATAGCGCGATCGCTTTTCAGTTTGGAGAGTTGAGGCGATCGCAAAACAAAAATCTATGTTTGTCTCGGATCGTTGAGAGTCATCAAGTTGAAATGACTTGCTTGTATTGTTGTGCTGCCGACTTCAGTGCATCATTAGGTTTTGGCGGATTGAGAAGAGTTTCAACAAACGCTTCACTATCCTCAAGATTCAGTTTAAGCATTTGGTGTTGTTCAATGACTCGGCAAGCCTCTACTTGAGCGCTGGCGACAACAAAATCAGTTAGGGTGCGTCCCTCTAGATCGGCTGCTTTTTGCCAAAGTGCTTTAGTTTCTGGGCTAACATGAGCTTCAAGTCGCGCCATTGATTTTCGCTGATTTGTAGTAGCCATATCAATCACTTTTCAGATTGAGGATTGACTTCTATTATATACGGCCATTACCGTGTCAAACACGGTAATGGTCGCGACTTTTTGAGCAATGCGCGGGAAATTATCGCGATCGCCAACCAAAAAGCTGCGATCGCATCGAAGAATTAAAAGCACTCCTGCATGAAGAATTAAAAGCGGATGAGGCGATCGCTTGAGTTGTTTTGCGATCGCGATTATATCGAAATTAACCGAGATACAATCATCTTACCTACCCTAGCGGCACTCTCTCCCCGGTACGGTAACGATTTTAGTTAGAATTAATGAAGATGATAGAAAAAAATATGCCCCCCAAAAAAATTTCCAGTCCTTACTCCTCGGGTGGAGGAGGTTTCCCATACGAATATAGAGTTTGTGCTGTTTATCTGGCAGCAGTTTTATTGCGCTCTGTTCCCCGAGGTCAAGAAGCAGGAACAACTCGCGAAGTCCGTTTGCAACGTCTCTACGACAGCGATCCTCTAGATGATATAATCGTTATTTCAGATTTGAAGTGTGGTGAAGCGAAATTAGCACTTCAGGTTAAGCGCGATCTGAGTTTTGGCGAAAAAAATCAAAAGTTTGATGAAGTTATGGAAGCGTGTTGGAGTACCTTCAAATCATCTGATTTTCGGATTGGTATCGACCGCTTTGGTCTCGTGGTAGCTTTATATTCAAAAAACATTAATGAATATTATCAAACTGTATTAACTTGGGCTAGAAACAGCATTGATTCTCAAGATTTTTTGAAGAGAATTAATACGGAAGGCTTTTCAAATAAAACTCAACGCAGCTTTATCAATCTGATTAGAACAAAACTAAGCAAACATTCAAAAACTCCTATTACTGATAATGATTTATGGGATTTTCTGAGATCGATGGTTATTTTACACTTCGATTTTCAGCAGGAAGGAGCGCGAGACTATACATATGCTGTTGAAACGATTAGTCATTTACTTCCTCCCAACAAGAAAACTGATGCACCTAAATTGTTTGAAAAACTTGTTAATTATGCGACTAATGGCAGTAAAACTGCTGGCAGTTTTAATTTAGAGCGTCTCACTGAGAAATTATTAAGTGATGATTTTGATATCCTTCCTTCTCCAGATTGTCGAAATGATTTAGCTCGGCTCGAAGAACACGCAGACTTTATACTCAATAATATTCAGAATACTATCGGTAATTTTAATCTCGATCGCTCTAATCTCATTTCCAAAATAAAAAAGATTAGAGAGAGAGCATCCTTCATTGAGATAATTGGTGCGCCCGGTGTTGGTAAATCTGCTATTTTGAAAGAGCTAATCGAAGACGATCGACAACAAGGATTTTCTCTAGTATTTTCTGGCGATCGAATTAGTGGAGCGAGTTGGAGTAGTTTTGCTAGTCATTTACAAATCGAACAACCTTTGCAGAAGATTTTGTTAGCAGCTAGTAGTGTTGCTCAACCAACAATTTTTATTGATGGCATTGATAGAATTATTGACTCCGGACACCAAAATGTTATTAACGATTTAATTCGCATTCTTCAAACAATTAAGCTCGATTGGAAAATCATTGTTTCTATGAGAGAAGAAAATAGAATGCAAGTTTATCAATGGTTAAATTGGCAGCCGTTTGGAAAACCGGAACAAATTCATATCCCCGAATTGACACATAATGAACTCCGGGAGACTATAGGCAACAATGATTTTCTAAAACCATTATTATCACTTACACATAACGAGCCAATTATTAAAAATTTGTTTATATTAAGTTTACTTAAGAAACAGGAAATGATGTTTGATTTAGAAAATTTATCACCAATTTCTACAGAAATAGAGTTTGAGAAATGGTGGT
>NZ_JAYGHV010000048.1:0-11767 GCF_034932145.1 Spirulina sp. 06S082
TGTTCTCTTTCTAACTAACCTTTCTTTCTCAAAACGGGGTTACAGGACGGCACAGTTTCTCATTCTGTAAGAATATCATTGTCAAGTCAATAAAGTCAAGTCTTTTTTTAACTATTTTTCCCCTCAATTTTTGTTGAATAGAGAGGAAATTATCGGGACTATGGTTGGGGAGCGTTCAAGTTTGCATTCCAGTCCGAGTTTGGTTAAAATGCAAAATATGGGCGATTTCAATTTAAAATCAAAAACAAATGACACTCCAAACATTTGAAGGCACTTGGGAAGAAATTCTTGCACGAGCTTCCGAGTTGACGGGTAAACGAGTACGACTCACCATTTTAAAGGATGAATCTCGCGATTTCCCTCCAACTCAAAGTTTGGAGCAACTATTGCGAGGAAAAGTTGGACGAGTTAATTTTCAACCATCAAACCTGTCTGAATGCAATAGCGAGATATTCACCGATCTCTTAGTCGAAAAATATGAAGATAGGAAATTAGATGAATGACAATTTGCGATGCTTCTGCTCTCATTGCTCTGATTAATCGAGGCGATCGCAATCATCAACGCTGTATTGATGTTTTACCTTATTTATCTTCTCCTCTGATAACCACATGGTCTTGCGTTACTGAGGCAATGTATTTATTGGCACGTTATGGAGGGTGGGCCGGACAACAAGAACTGTGGAATTATTTTGTTGATGGCATTCTCATATTACATCAGCACGATCTCGAGGAACGAGAAAGAATGCAATTTTTAATGGAACAATACCGAGATATTCCGATGGATTTAGGAGATGCTTCTTTAGTCGTTACGGCTGAAACTTTAAACCAAAGGCAAATCTTTACTCTCGATCGTGATTTTTATATTTATCGATTTCGTGGCGATCTTTCTTTTGAGGTTTTCCCCTAAAAAAAGAGCCTTTAGAGTCTTTATTTGAGAAAGATTGTCATCTTTCTCAAATATTAAAAGTTCAAGGACGATTTGTTTTAGCCTCCATGAACTTCTCCTGCTTTTTTCTTATTGTTAGACCCACAATGAGGGCAATCTTTCCCAGAATAACCACAACTATAACAGAAAAAATTTGAACATCTTTTACATTGATATACAGGGAACCAACTTCCACCTCCTAAAGTCAACAAACTTCCACCTTTTGGACTACGGCCACAGTTAGGACAAGAACGCCATTTGTGCATGGCCATCGCTTTCCATCACGAACAATTTTGCCTTGATCGCGATCGCAACTTGAATTGAAGATGATCGCTGTTCTCTTTCTAACTAATTTTTCTTTCTCAAAACGGGGTTACAGGACGGCACAGTTTCCCATTCTGTAAGAATACCATTGTCAAGTCAAACAGAGAGAATAAAAGACCTTAAACAGTTCGATCGCGGATTCTAGATCGAGTCTTCTCAGCCAACTGCGTCGCGTAAAGTCAATATCAACTGATAGTTGATAGCGGGGATGAGGGAGGGAATTTTAACGACCATCAACAAATTTTTTGCGTCCAGACTCCGTATGTTGCAGAATATTAGCCAACTTTTGCCAGTCTTCTTGTTCGATCGCCGCGATCAACCCATCTAAATTTTGCCGATAGCGGGAAAGCGATCGCAATATCTCCCCTCGATTAGAACGGGCGATCTCAACGCCTAACTCCGGATTGCCTCCTCCGACGCGACTGGTATCGCGAAACCCAGAACTAGCAAACTGTTGCGCCAATTGTAAAACTTCTCCCTCTTCTTCCCCCAAACAACTCGCGATCAACCCCGCACTCGCCAATAAAGGAAGATGAGAAATCCAGGCTACAGCGCGATCGTGTTGTTGAGGAGAGCAAGAATATAACCTTGCACCGATCGCCCCGATAATCGCCTCTAATTGCGCGATCGCCCGCGTCGATGTATCCTCAACAGGAGTCAAGACATAAGGGGCATTAACAAACAAATTTCGTTGCGCTGCGTCAATGCCTTGCGACTCGTTTCCCGCCATCGGATGACCCCCAAGGAAATTCGGACACCAAGATGTTATCTCCTCCACGATCGGGGTTTTTACCGACCCCACATCCGTCACGATCGCCTCCGGGGACAGATGGGGAAGGAGGGCGGCGATCGTTGGCGCGATCGCCCGAATTGGCGTACAAATGAAAATAACTTCCGCCGTCGCTAATTGCGATAAGTGTATGCTGGCTTCATCGGTAACTTTTCGTAAAACGGCAGTTTGGCAAGTTTGCAGCTTGCGGGAAACCCCAATAACTCGGTATCCTTGCGATCGCAAATCCAAACCCAAAGAACCCCCAATTAAACCTAAACCCACAATTCCAACAGTTGTACCCACAGTTTGTTTTACTTAGGACTTACGCATTAACGGGCAAGATGCCCGCACTACTATAACAGGAGAATACCGTAGTGGGAGCGTCTCGCTCCCTAAGCGTCTCGCTACTCTCAAAACATTGGCTTTACTCCATTAAAACTTAAAACCTTGCCACTCCCCCACCATGAATGTTAAAGAATTACGCCGCTTATACGCCTCCGGAACGAGAAATTTTAGCAATATCGATCTCAATGAAGCGAATTTAAGAAATATTAATCTCAGTGGGGCAGATTTAAGCGGGGCAAAACTCAATGTCGTTAACCTAAGCGGGGCAAATTTAAGCGGGGCAAATTTAAGCGGGGCGAAACTCAATGTAGCCAGATTGAGTGGAGCAAATTTATCGAAAGCAATTCTCAATCATACTCACTTTAATGTTGCCAATCTCATTCGCGCTGATTTGAGAGAAGCTGAATTCATGGAGGCTCTCATTATTCGCGCCGAACTTATTCGAGCAGACTTAAGTGGAGCGAATTTAAGTGGCTCAAACTTAGAAGGAACGGACTTGCGGGAAGCGAATCTCCGAGAAGCAACTCTCAGCTATTGTAATTTGAGCGAGGCAAATTTGCGAGGAGCATTTCTTACAGAAAGCGTACTTGAACAAACAACCTTAAGTGGCGCGGATTTAAGGCGGGCAGATTTACAAAGAGCAAATATAAGAGAGGCAGATTTATCCCAATCTACCCTAACGCGAGCCATTTTGAGCGGTGCGGATCTGCGCGGAACAAATTTGCGCTGGACGGATTTAAGTGGGGCAGATCTACGCTGGGCGGATTTAAGCGATGCTAAGTTAAGCGGTGCGAATCTTACCGGAGCCGATCTCAGTCATGCTAATTTAGTCAATGCGAGTTTAGTACATTCAGATTTGAGCCGCGCTCGTTTAATTCAGGCAGAATGGACGGGAGCCGACCTCACAGGAGCTACTCTAACAGGAAGTAAACTTTATAATGTCTCTCACTTTGGCTTAAAAACTGAAGGTATTTCTTGTGATTGGGTCGATGTGAGTCCCGAGGGAGATGAGAGTCAAGTTTATCGTCTCGATGCGGATAAAACTCAGAAATTTTTCAATAAAACCCCCCCAACCGTACAAGTAACAATTGATTCGGCATTCAATCTCTATGCAAATTTAGCCCTTGCAACCATTTACCACCGGATTTCTTTAGCCAATCCCAAGTTAGAAAAACCACCGAGCATAAAAGTGAGTTCTCGCCGCACTTATCTGACATTTAAGACCGATAATAATGAAGATTTGTTCTTAACTGCATATTATGCCACTCTCCCTTTTCGAGATTGTCAAACAGTAGAGCGCAATTTAAAGGTATTATTACAAACAGTGCAGATGCAAAAAAACGGTGTTTTCAAAACAACGCAACACAAACATTTGCGACAATTGGGGATTGAACTATCCGAGGCGATCGCGGCACTCGAACCCATAGAAAAGGATAAAATGAATTTATTATCCGAGGAAGCCAGAGAGTTTCTTAATGCCCCAACTTACACCGTGATTAGTAATTCTCGCAATAAACTGGTTGATGTTTATCACAATCCCGAGTTCGGTCAGCGCTTCTCGACTAATCCAACTATACTTGAGAGTACGATTCGCAAGAATGCTTTAGGGAAAGAGTTGGTTTTACCCCCCACTAATATTTTAGTTCAGTTCGTCCAAGATTTTTTCTATGATTTTGATATTTTAGGACAATCCCATGAGAGAATAAGCAATAGGCAATGGGCAACCAAAAAACTCTAAAAACAAAGTTGAGAGTTTGATTCCTATTCCTTCTTCATTGATAACTGATAACTGATAACGAATAACCGATAAAATGGCAGGAAGCGAAGTTAAAGCAGATGCGTGGATTAAAGAGTACATCACCCCCTGGGATGTATACGAGCATGGCATTCAACAACTGATTGCCTATAAAAAGACGGCTTTTCAGGAAATGTACATTATTGAAACAGGGGTATATGGAAAAGGTCTGATTCTTGATGGTAAATGGCAGTCTTGTACTGGGGATGAATTTCTCTATCACGAACCCCTCGTTCATCCTGCTTTATTATCGCATCAATCGCCTAAAAATGCCCTGGTTCTTGGGGGAGGAGAAGGGGCAACTATTCGCGAAATTTTGCGCTGGAATACCATTGAACGAGTAGTTATGGTCGATATTGATGGGGAAGTTGTAGAAGCGTGCAAGGAACATCTTCCGGAAATGCACCAAGGTGCTTTCGACGATCCCCGTTTAGAATTAGTCATTGGCGATGCGTTAAAATATATCGATGAAACTCAAGAAAAATGGGATATTGTTATTTCCGATCTTTCCGATCCCATTGAAGAAGGTCCTTCTTTTCAACTGTTTACTAAAGAGTATTTTGAGCAGATTAAAGGAGTGATGGCACCGGATGGTTTTTTTGTGGTACAAGCGGGTCCGGTTGCTATTGGAGAAATAAAATTACACGCCCGTTTGGTGAATACTTTAAAAACAGTTTTTCCTAATGTTATCTCCTATAATTCTCCTGTTCCAACTTATGCGGTTCCTTGGGGATTTGCTCTTGCTTCTAACCAACTTATTGATACTCGTCCCGATCCCGAGGCGATCGATCGCCTATTAGCAGAAAAAACTAAAGGAGGATTGAAACTGATTGATGGCATTACTTATTTAGGATTAGTACAAACCCCGAAATACGTTCGTAATGCGATCGCGGCATATACAGAAGTTTACACCCTCAAAGAACCTCCGAAGTTTTTTGGTAAAGGAGTGATTGGGGGCTAGTGGTCTGTCATACTCAAAATGACGAGTATAGCCCGGATCCGCCAGGGATTGAAAATCCCTGTCTCATACGAAAAATCCATTGAAATGGATTAGGGTTATCGCGATACAGCTTTACCCGTCAAAAAATCCTTGACAGACCACTAGGAATCAAATAAAGTACCTGTCAATTAAAACTTTCATTCTGCATCACCCAACCAAAACTCGTCAGGTAAAGGATCATTAAAATCCTCACTCATCCAAATTTGCCCTTGGTATAAACCAGGAGTACGGGGCAAATTTTCTGAATCAGAGACGGTTGTAGAAGCAATTTTGTTCAATTGGATAAAATCAAGAACCTTCACGAGTAAGGGTTCTGGTGCTGATGCTAATTCAGTCACTATCTTTTCTAAAAGAGTCATTGTTGCATTGGATTTACCGATCGCCTTTTCTCCCCATTTTACAAGATTGTAATGCGATTCATGACCAAATTTTCTAAAATTCTGCAAATTAGACTCTAAAATGAGTCATTGTTCTTTCTGAATAGTGCTTTAATGCGATCGCTTTCTTGGCCTAACTCTTTACAATTCTTATCGATTCCCTCCTATCCTCAACTCATTTTTGCCCTACTGGGGGGCATTTTCATGGGCTTAACCATTGCCCCCGTAGAAGCCTTTCCCTTGGCATGGATCGCCTTAATACCCCTTTGGGTAGTCACGATCCGCGCCTCTCGTAAAATGGCAATTTTCGCCGCGATCGCCTGGGGATTTGGCTATTATGGGTTAGCGCTATTTTGGATTACAGGAATTCACCCGATGACCTGGTTGGGAGTGCCTTGGTTGGGAAGTATCGCGATCGCCTTATTTTGTTGGCTTTTTATTACTTTTTGGGGAACAGGTTTAGTCGTTGTTTGGTCAATTTTATTACCTAAAAATAAAGCACACAAAACGAGTTTTTTGTCAAGTTTATTAAGAGTTTTAATTGGCACATCAATTTGGTGCGTTTTCGAGACAATTTGGAGTTATACTCCTTTATGGTGGTCGCCGTTAGCTTATACTCAAAGCCCCCATAATTTAATCATTCTTCACTTAGGCCAAATATCGGGAACAACGGCGGTAACTGGGGCAATTGTTGCGGTGAATGGGTTGTTAGCAGAAGCCTTAATCTTGAAAGAGAAAAAATGGCAATTAACCGGAATTGCGATCGCCTTACTCATGGGCTTACATGGATTAGGTTTGAGTTTCTACAATCGCCCTCTTGCGAATCAAAATCCCTTGAGAGTGGGGATTATTCAAGGCAATATTGCCAATGAAATTAAACTCAACCCGGAAGGATGGTATAAAGCCATTGAAGGTTATACTTCAGGCTATAAAGAACTCAGCGATCGCGGTGTCGATGCCGTGTTAACTCCAGAAACAGCGTTACCTTTTGTTTGGCAAGATCGAGGACAATTTACAAGCTCGTTTTATCAGGCTATTTTAGAAAAAGGCGTATTAGCTTGGGTGGGAGGATTTGCCCAAGAAGATAATAAAATCACCAATAGTTTATTTACCGTGACAGGAGAAGGAAAAACCGTCAGTCATTATGATAAAGTCAAACTCGTTCCTTTAGGAGAATATATCCCCTTTCAACAAATTTTAGGGAAATTTATCAATCGTCTTTCTCCCTTAGAAGCAACTTTAATTCCAGGAAAACCAACACAAGTTTTTGAGACTCCCTTTGGACAAGCAATTGTGGGAATTTGTTACGAATCTGCCTTTTCTTATCACTTCCAACGACAAGCCGCACAAGGAGGAGAATTTATTCTAACTGCGTCCAATAATGCCCATTATAGTGAAGTCATGCCCGCCCAACATCACGCCCTCGATGTCATGCGAGCCATTGAAAGCGATCGCTGGGCAGTTCGTGCTACAAATACAGGCTATTCTGGTATTGTCGATCCCCACGGAAAGACCTTATGGAGATCGGGAATTAATACTTATGAATTGCATGACGCAACAATTTATCGGCGCACCACAAAAACATTATATGTGCGTTGGGGAGATTGGTTAACTTGGTGCTTTTTTGGGTTGGGGGCGATCGCTTTGTTTCTGAATAAGACAAAGATTTTCGATTGAGTTAGCATTTGCTTTTAAGGCGATCGCAAAACTCAATAAATTTTCTCAAAATCATCTGATGTTACCGATAACAGGTTAAAATAAATTCTCATTTGTAGCAAACCAACTTTATGACACGGCAATACCGCATTACCTTACTACCAGGGGATGGCATCGGCCCCGAAATTATGACCGTTACCGTTGCAGTGTTAAAGGCGATCGCGCCAGAATTTGACCTCCAATTTGAGTTTACAGAAGCCCTTATTGGCGGTTCCGCGATCGAAGCAACGGGAAACCCTCTCCCCGAAGCAACCCTAAAAACTTGTAAAAATAGCGATGCGGTATTGCTGGCGGCGATCGGGGGTTATAAATGGGACAACCTGCCTCGCCATCAACGCCCAGAAACGGGTTTATTAGGGCTGAGAGCGGGCTTAGACCTCTTTGCCAACCTGAGACCCGCCACAATTTTACCCCAGCTTATCGACGCTTCTAGCCTCAAACGAGAAGTGGTTGAAGGGGTCGATATTATGGTGGTGCGAGAATTAACTGGGGGAATTTACTTCGGACAACCCAAAGGCATTTTTGCCACAGAAACTGGGGAAAAACGGGGTGTTAATACGATGGCTTACACCGAAGCAGAAGTCGATCGCATCGCCCGAGTTGGCTTTGAAACCGCCCAGAAACGGGGAGGAAAACTCTGCTCCGTGGATAAAGCCAATGTTTTAGATGTTTCCCAATTATGGCGCGATCGCGTCGTCCTGCTCGCAGCAGAATATCCCAAAGTAGAACTCAGCCATCTTTATGTTGACAATGCCGCCATGCAATTAGTGAGAGCGCCCAAACAATTCGATACAATTGTGACAGGAAATTTATTTGGCGATATCCTCTCCGATGCCGCCGCCATGCTGACGGGAAGTATCGGGATGCTCCCCTCCGCCAGTTTAGGCGCACCGGGCAAACCAGGCGTATTTGAACCCGTCCACGGTTCCGCACCGGATATTGCAGGACAAGATAAAGCCAACCCCCTCGCGCAAATTCTCAGTGCAGCCATGATGTTACGTTACGGTTTAGACCAGCCTGAAGCTGCTGAAAAATTGGAAAAAGCAACAAGTAAGGTATTAGATGACGGGTATCGCACGGGAGATATTATGTCCCCTGGATGTAAATTGGTGGGGTGTCAAGAAATGGGAGAAGTATTGCTAAAAGCCTTGTAAAAGAGTTTCTCTGCATTCCCCGTTCCCTTTTGAGCCTTGATTTGATACTTTGAGATAGAGTTGTCGATTGGTGGATTGATGGTTTCTTTTGATTTAAGCGATCGCTCCTATGCCCTAGAGCGAGAACAACACATTCAGCAAATGCGGCAATCTATACGCCCTCCTACACCCGATCGCCTAGTCATGCGATCGGCACAAGCGATCTTTTACGTTTTCTATCAAGTCCATCAACGGTTTCCCTCACCTCCTACCGGGGTGGCGATCGATCCTCAAAGTCATTGGGGGAAACTTCTCTTTGGTCCCCAACCGATCTTGCTACCGAGGGAATTTTTTATCCCCATCGATCATTTAGAAACCGAATAATATTGACCCTCGTAGGGGTTTGGTCTCCAAACCCTCCAAACTTTCTGCGACAATATTAAATCAGATGTATTAAGATTATTTTAGTGACGATCTGCACCAAAGATGAGAGATTGGACAGCTTATTTGGATTCGGTTTGTGAGGAATATGCCCAATGGTGGGATAATTTTACCGTCACGGATGTGGAGCGATCGCTGCTAGATTTGGAGGTAGAGCGGATCGAGGAAGCGCGATCGCCGTCGGAGAGAGAGAAAAAGGAGCGATTGGGGGTTTTGACGGGGTTGCGGAAGTATGCGAAAGAGCGGGTTTTGTTGATTGGGGTACCGGGATCGGGGAAGTCTACTGCGTTGAGGCGATTGGTGTTGGAAGTGGCACAGGAGGTGAAGGAAGGAAAAAGCGATCGCATTCCGGTGCTGATAGAGTTACGGTATGCTACAAAGTCAATTTTTCAGCGAATTGTTAAAGAGATTAAAAAGCGCGATCGGAAATTGAAAATTGATGAGAGGGTGCTAGAAGAGGAATTGTTATATGAAGAGAAATTTTTGCTTTTATTCGATGGTTTGAATGAGTTGCCTTCCGATGCTATCAAGGCGCAATTGCAACAATTAGAGGCAGATTATCCTAATATCTGGATGGTTTTTACAACGCGGAATTTGGGCAATGCAGGAATAGTCAATGTTGAGAAACAATTGACCATGCAACCTCTAACGGAAGAGCAAATGAAAATATTTGTTCGCAAGCAGCAGCAGGGAGAGCAAATTTTACAGCAGTTGGGAAGTCGGTTGCGGGAGTTGGGAAAAACGCCGATGTTTCTCTGGATGCTCTGCAAAACGGTGCGGGTAGCGGGAGATGTGCCGAGAAATGCAGGGGAATTGTTGCATCGGTTTGTCCTGCACGAGTATGAGAGAGGTTTGAAAAAGGAGATTTCGGCGGGGGATTTACGGGAATGTTGGCAAGACTTACTAGAGGAGTTGGCGTTTGCGATGATGCCGAGGAAGGATCGACTGGATATCCGTTTGGTGGTTTCTCGCAAAGAAGCAGAGGAGATTTTGGAGAAGTTTTTGGCAGAGAAGGGGGAAAGCGATCTCTTTCGTGGCGTTAAGAAATATTTGAAGGGGTTACTGGCGCATCATTTACTACAGGTGGGAGGTGAGGATCGGTTGGAGTTTCATCACCAGTTGATTCAGGAATATTACGCGGCGATGCGGTTGAAGCGTATGGTGTCGGGGTTAACGGATGAGGTGTTGCAACGGGACTATCTCAATTTGTTCGAGTGGACGGAGGCGATCGCGCTAATGTTGGGGTTGCTGGAGGATGAGGAGCAAGCGGTGCGGGTAGTGCGATCGGCGTTGGCGGTAGATTGGCAGTTGGGGGCGCGGTTGGCAGGTGAGGTGAAGCGAGAGTTTCAAGGGAAAACGGTGGCTTTGGTGAGCGAGTTGGATGTGCCGTTAAAGGTGAAGGTTGAGCTTTGGGGGATGACGCGATCGGATGAGTCTGTCAGAAACTTAATCTTTACCTTGCAAGATTCGGACTCTGGGGTGCGTTGCGGAGTCGTAAAAGCATTGGGAAATATTGACTCAAAACAAGCACTTGAAACTTTAATCAATGTCTTGCAAGGTGAGGACTATTTAGCAAGTAGGAGAGCAGCTGGAATATTGAAAACAGAGCAGGCTGTCAATTCCCTAATTGCAGCTTTAAAAAATAAAGATCCTTTGGTGCGGATGAGAGCAATAGAAACATTAGGAAAAATTGGTTCGGAACAAGCGATCATGTCTTTAATGAACATCTTGCAAGATAAGAATTCAAAGATGCGCCGTAGAGCAGCAAGAGCATTAGGTAAAATTGATTCAAAACGGACAATCAAATTCTTAAGGGTGAATTTGCAAAGTCAAGACTCCAACGTGCGAAGAACAACGGTAGAAACGCTAGGGAATATTGGTGTAGAGCAAGCAATCGAACCTCTAATTACAGTCTTAAACGATCTAGACCCTGAAGTTCGCAAAAGTACGATAAAAGCATTGGATAATATTAGATCAGAACAAGCTATTGAGCCTCTAATTGCAGCTTTGTACGATCAAAACTCTAAAGTTCGTGAGTGTGCAGCAGCTGCACTAGGACATATTGGCTCAGAACAAGCAATTGAACCTTTAATTATAGCTTTGCACGATCAAGACTCTAAAGTTCGTGAGTATTCGATAATAGCATTGCGAAATATTGGTACTCAGCAAGCAGTTCAACCTTTAATTTTAGCTTTACAAGATGAAAATCCTTTTGCACGTGGAAATGCAGTAGGAGCAATAGAATATCTCAACTCGGAGCAGAGAATCGAGATTTCAACCTCATTGTTACAAGATGAACACCATTTTGTCCGAGCAAGTGTAGCAAGTCAACTAGGAAAAATTAGCTCAGAATGGGGAGTTAAATTTTTAGAATTTTTAATTATAGCTTTACAAGATAAGCATCCATTCGTTCGTAGAAAAGTAGCAGAGGCACTTGGGAATATTGGTATAGACAAGGTAGTTTATCCTTTAATACTAGCCTTACAAGATGATAATTTTTTGGTACGTAGAAGAGCGGCAGAAGCACTAGGGAAAGTTAACTCAGATCGAGTAATTGTCCCTTTGATTAAAATTCTACAAGATGATGATTTTTTGGTGCGTAAGAGGGCTGCAGAAGCGCTAGGAAAAGTAGCTTGTTCTACTTTTATTTTCAAACTCTTCAAAATCTTCCCCCGCGCCTTCGCGCTTATGCCGTCGTTCGGGAGCCTTGTGCCGCAAACTTATGACGGTGAAAAGGCTGGAAAGGCGCTTTTTCTGCGTTCGACATTGGCGGCTGCGACATGATTGACCGCCTCGTCCAATGGCAGGCGGCGGATCGGGGTGCCTTCGGGAAAGGCGCTGAGCAGCCGGGACGGGAATGAGGGCGACAGCATGACGAACTGGCCAAAATCGTCGGCGCGGCGGATCAGGCGGCCGAACGCTTGCCCGATGCGGCCGCG
>NZ_JAYGHV010000049.1:0-11729 GCF_034932145.1 Spirulina sp. 06S082
AAGGGGGACTTTGGGATTCTCCCCCCTTATCAAGGTAGGGACTATTCATCGGAGAGAGAAAAAATGTAACCCCCAAAGTGCCAGCCCCCTAAATCCCCCAAGTGTGGGGGACTTTGACTCCGGTTCCCCTCAGATTTGGGGGGTTAGGGGGGCAATAATTAACGACAAGTCAGGCATTGTAGTATTTTCCTTTTTTCAACGAATAGTCCCTGCCTTATCAAGGGGGGCTTTGGGATTCTCCCCCCTTATCAAGGGGGACTTTGGGATTCTCCCCCCTTATCAAGGGGGGCTGGGGGGGATCGAATCAATAACTAGCAAGTTGAGTTATTATAGCAAATTGGAGTATAAAAAACTAATTTCGTGCAGTCAAATCAATAATCAAATCGAAACGGTACTCATCAACCCAAGCCTCGATCGCCTCAGCTAGGGATTTATATTGGGAAGGAATTGTTGTCAGTAAAGGTAAAAGAAGGGTGCGATCGCACTGCATTGCTGCTTCATTAACAGCCGCTATCCATTCCGAAGGCATTTTCAGCAACTCTTCTTGTAAATCATCCCTCGACTCATTCTCTTCTGTATTGTAGGCTTGTTCCACCGTAGAGTCTGCATAGGAATAACGCACTCCCAAATATTGCGACATCTTCTCTAATAAGACTTCAGTGTGACAAGGTTTGCGAACAAAATCATCGCATCCCGCTTCCATTGCAACGGCACAATCTTCCTCAAATACCCTAGCAGTCAGGGCAATGATAATAACAGGATTGAATGCTTTTGTTGTCGAATCATCTCTATTTTTTTGTTGCTTTTCTTCTTGTTGCCGAATTTTTCGCGTAGTTTCATAACCATCCATTATCGGCATTTGTAGATCCATCCAGATCAAATGAGGCTGAAAACTATTCCAAAGGGCGATCGCTTCCTGCCCATGTTTTGCCTTGGCAACTGTAAATCCAAGCTGCTCTAATACTTGAGCCAGAAAATGCTGATTTTCAGGGGAATCATCAACAATTAAAATACGATATTCGGGTTGATTGGGTGCCAAGCCGATCGCCAGAAGATTAGTAGAGATATTGGTAACATTGGCAACATTTCCCAAACCTACTGGGATGGTAAACTTAAATGTAGAACCGCGATCGGGAATGCTAGTTGCTGTAATTTCTCCTCCCATTAAATGGACGAATTGCTGAGAGATAGCTAAACCTAAACCCGTCCCTTCGGAAGAATTAAGTCCAACTTGGGTTTGCTCGAAGGGTCGAAATAGTAAATTCATCTCCTCGGTTGCAATCCCCACTCCCGTATCTTCAACCTCAAAATGAAGGGTTATTTGTTGCCTGTTGCCTCTTGCCTGTTCCCTCTTGCCTGTTCCCTCTAAAATCAACTGACTGACCCGTAAAATCACCCGACCTTTCTCCGTAAACTTTATCGCATTTCCTAATAAATTAATTAAAACTTGGCGCAGTTTATTTTCATCGGAGTAAATATAACGGGGAACGTCGGTACATTCTTGAAATAATAGTTCTAAACCCTTACTCTTCGCTTTGAGATGCAGCATCCCCTTAATCGTATCCAATAAACAGTATAAATCGAAGCAATCTTCCGCAAAAGTAACTTGTCCTGCCTCAATTTTAGACATAGAAAGTACATCATTAATTAAAGTCAATAAATGCTCTCCACTATGATTAATGATATTCAGATAGTTTTGTTGTTGAGCCGTGAAATTAGCTGCGTCGTTTAAGAGTTGACTGAAACCGAGAATAGCATTAAGAGGCGTGCGAAGTTCGTGACTCATTTTAGCCAGAAATTGACTTTTCGCTTGGTTAGCAGCTTCTGCATCTTCTTTTGCTTTTTGTAATTCTACTTCTGCTTGTTTGCGATCGCTGATATCCTCTAAAATTTCTGCGGCATAACGGGGTCGTCCTTGAGAATCATAGACTAAAGAAACAGTTTTATTGCCCCAGATTGTCGTGCCATCTTTGCGAATATAGCGTTTTTCTAGACTGTAGGTAATAATTTTACTTGCCCATAATTGCAAATACTGTCCGAGATCGGTGGTAAAGTCATCGGGGTGGGTAATATCTTGAAAAGTTAACCGGTAGAGTTCCGATTCGCTATAGCCCAAAATATCGCAATAGCGTTGATTAACTCGCAGGCATTTTCCCTCACGATCGCTTTGAGCAATGCCGATCGCTGCTTGATTAAAAGTAGCATTTAAAAGAGTTTCGCTTTCGTGAATGGCTTCTTCTGCCCGCTTGCGCTGGGTAATATCATCTAATACGCCTAAAATACCGATAACATTGCCATCGCGATCGTGGATGGGGACCCGGTTCGTTTCCAGCCAAATGGGTTTACCTTCATCATCTGGGCGGTATTTAAGGGAAATATTATGTAACTCCGGCTGATTGGAAGTCATAATATAGTTGTCTTTGGCGCGATAGTAGTCTGCGACAGCGCGATCGGGGATGAGATCGTAATCGGTTTTCCCCACAACAACTTCAGGACCTTCCAAACCCGCCGCTTTAGCCCAATGCTCATTACAACCCAGAAAAACAGAGTTCGTATCTTTCCAAAATACTTGTTGGGGAATATTATCGAGAATTAAACGCAAGTATTGTTTTTGCTCTTCAAGGGCAAGTTCGATCTGCTTGCGCTGGGTAATATCTTGCACTTGATAAATTGCAGAGAGAGGCTTGCCGATCGCGTCTCGTCGCACATAAATCTCGATGGAAGCATAAACAACCCGCCCGCTTTTCTGCACGAAACGCCCTTCCCAGTTTTTTTCACTGGTTTCATTATCAATTAGGCGTTGAAAGGTTGTTTTTAGGGTTGGGCGATCGCCAGGATGGAGAAAATTATAAAACTGCTCCCCCACAAAGTCCCGATAAGGATAGCCCAATAAATGACAAAAAGAAGGGTTAATATCTAAAAATGCCCCCGTTACCGACAATTCTGCCATGCCAATAGGAGCCGAACGAAATAAATCGCGGAATCGGGTTTCGCTGGTTTGGCGATCGCGCATTTCCAACACGAGGGAAACTAAATTGCCAAGGGATCGCATAAAATTTTCTTCTTCGGGAGTCCAAGTATGGAGAACTTTTGTGCGTTCAATGCGAATGGCACCGCGAATTTTTTCCGCAAGGCGAATGGGAACATCAAGAAAGGAAGTAATTTGTAAAGGTTGCCAATAGGTCGCTTTTAATTCCCCCACTCGGGGATCGTTTTGAGCGTCAGTGACTGCAAGAGGGCGATCGCTGGCTAAGAGTTGAAAATAAAGAGGATAATCGGCGATCGCCCATTCCAGTTGAGGGGTTGAGTTTGGGAAATGGGGGGTTGGGGGATTCTTCTGAAAAATTTCTTCGCAGCGCATCACCCCAGTTGTCTCATCGAGTAACCAAATACTCACTCGTTCCACTGCAAGGGTTTGGGCTGTTTTTTGGCTAATGGCGGCAAAAGCAGCGTGCAGATCTCCTTGATAGAGAGATTGGGTTTTCGCCAACATCACTAAAATCTCATCTCGCTCTTGTAACTTGCGGTGATTATCTTCTAAGGCTTGCGTCCGTTGCTGCACGACCTTTTCTTGTTCTGCATTGGTTTTCGAGAGGGTTTCTAGCACTTCCTGTAATTTCCTTAACATTTGCACGAAGGAACGTCCCAAAATTCCCAATTCGCGGATATTTGAAGTGGTTAAAGAAGTAATCGCTTCTGAAGTAATCAGGCGATCGCCCGAGGAAAATCTCTCTCGGTCTGAATTTTGGCTGAATTGTTGGCTGACTGCGGCTAATTGCAGAATAGGGACGCAAATCCAACGAGCGGTTAAAATACCCGCACCGGTAGAGAGGATTAAAGCTAGAGCGCATAGGGCGATGGTTTGGCGCGTATTGGCGTGAATTTGCCCCATAAAATCAGTTTCGGGGATCGTCACAACTATTAGCCAATCTAAGCCCGCATCGTCTCTCAGGGGGGTCACTTGGACGAATTGAGTGCGATCGTCAATGGCAAAATTTAATTGTTGCTTGTCTTCTAGATTTTCTAGGTTAGGCAATTGTTGTTGCAGATGGCGGGCGGTTAAACGGATGAGGCGATCGGGGGTGCGGTGAGCCTGAATGCGTCGGGGTCGTTCTTCTTCGATAAAAAATACAGAAATTTCCTCAGAGGTGGCAATTAATTCTCCGTTTCGTTCCATCACAAAGGTGATTCCCGATTTGCCGATTTCCATCTCTTGGAGAAATTCGCGAAAGCGGGTCAGGAGAATATCGCTGCCTAAAACCCCCTGCAAACGTCCGTTTTCGTCATAGAGGGGATGCACCGCCGTAATTGCTAAATCTTCGGCAGTATAGTCGGGATAAACCTCACTCCAAGCAATTTTTGGAGTGCGGCGGGCTGTCTTGTACCAAGGTCTTTGACGGGGATCGAAATCGGGAAAAAGCTGGTCAATTCCTGCGCGATCGCCTTTCTCATTGACGCGGTAGCGGCGGGTAATCTCATCCTGTCTCGGATCGCGAATGCCAAAAGATAAACTTCCATCGCCTTGACGTTTGGCCGAAACATATTCTCCTCTCTCTGTCCCTAAATAGTTGGCGGTTAAGGTGGGAAAGACTTGCAGATGTTGCCACATTTGGCGTTCTAAGCCGCGATCGCGAAAGATACTGGCTTCTTCCCAAGGGATGGTTTGAGCATTAAAGGCATTCGTGTCTCGCGGGATGGCCAGATAAGCTCGTAGGTGTTCTTCAATGTGCGCGCTAATCTCCTGTCGGAGGTTTCCGGCTACTTCATTGACGGCTTTTTGACCGTTACGAAGGGAGAGCCATCCGGTTAACCCGACAGCAAAACCAATCTGTAAGACAAAAGGAACAATAAGAACTAAACGCAAAGGAACATTTTTCATGGCTAGGAAAAATTAGCGCTACCATCGAAGGTATTATCTCATTTTGCTCGATCGGTTTAATTTTGAGAGAATTTAGCTCTAAACTCCTGCTTAAGGCTTAAGGTTCACGGTTTTGTTTTGACGCTGACGGGACCATTAACGATGGTTTGGCAGGCGAGGCGATAGCTGGGAGGTTTTCGTTTTAACTTCCGTTTTTCTACATCCGTCCGTTCGGAAAGATTTTCCATCCCCTCTACAATTTCGACGATACAGGTTCCGCATTGGCCGTATCCGCCGCAATTCATCAATTTGCCCTTGAGGGTATAAAGATCGATATCATTGGCCAATGCTTTTTCCCGTAGGTTTGCACCATCGGCTGCGATCGCTTCTTTCTTTTCGTTAACAAAGGTAATATTCGCCATCTGTTCTCCTTAAGGCCATTGGTGAATTTCTATCTTATGAAGAAATGCAACGAAATGTAAATTTTTCTGGGCAGGAAGAAAAGGCGATCGCGCGATCGCCTTTTCTCATTAGGGTAAATCAAAGAGGCGATTATCGGGAACATTACTCACCGCCCGTTGCAGAGCGACCAAAGCGCGGTTGTAACCGACTATTGCTGTGAGTAAATTACCTCGCGATCGCGTCAGTTCGGTTTGCGCGTCGATGACATCGGTTTGAGTCCCTACCCCTGCTTGAAAGCGCAAGCGAGCCAATCGTAAACTCTCTTCCGCCAACTGTACCGCCACGGTCGCAGTTTTAATATTCTCATCGCTGGCTGTCAGGTTTTCGTAGGCTTCCTCCACTTCAAAGCGAATGCTCTTGCGCTGTTGCTCGAAATTGACTTCAGCAATTTCAATATCTAACTCCTCCTGTCGGCTGTTGGCTCGGGCTGCGCCTCCATCAAACAGATTCCAGGAAAGGGTCGCACCGATCGCATAGCCATCGGCAAATCCCTCGCCAAAATTGAGAATATTGGCGACATTATAGTTAGCAAATAGGCTCACTTGGGGTCTGAGAACCGAGAGGGCGACTTGGCGCTGTTGTTCGTCTATCTCTCGCTGAACTAACTGCTGCTCCAATTCCGCGCGATTGCGATAGGACAGAACAATTGTATTTTCTAGGGACAAATCCCAATCTCCCGCCCGTTCGATGCGATCGGCGATGGTGACTTCAACCTGTTCCCCTAAAGATAAGATTTGTACCAATTGTCGCTGGCCAATTCTGCGATCGGCGCGAGCATTAACTAAACTTTGCTGACTGTTAGCCAGTTCCACTTGCGCCCGCAAAACGTCAAATCGCGTCCCCAAACCCGCCCGTTCGAGGAGTTCTGCATCCCGTAAAGTTTGTTTGGCTGCATCTACGGCCGCTTGTTCGATCCCCACCGTCGCATCGGCTTGTTGCAGGGCATAGTAAGCATTAGCCGTATTGAGGCGCAATTCCTCTACCACCCGTTCGACTTCCAATTGGTTAAAGCGCACGGTTTCTTCTGCTTGGCGGATTTGAGCGGGACGAGAACCGCCATCATAGAGGGTATAGCTTAATTGCAGAGTTCCATCCACTAAATTCGTGGCTGTACTACTGGTTGAGGCGCTCAAACCTCGATTCCTCAAGCGACGATTGGAGAGTTCCGTGGTGGCAGAATCTGTGCGACTGAGGTTAATTTCAGCACTAAGGCTGGGAAAATTGGCTGCTAGGGCTTCTCGCAGGGCTGCATCGGCTTTTTCTAGATTGAGCCAGGCTTTGCGCCAATCTTGATTATTGCGACGAGCTAGGGCGATCGCCTGATTTAAGGTGATAGGTTGCGAGAGATCGATGGTAACTTCATCGGGTTCTGTGGGAAATAGTAAGGGATTACCACTGGGATTGAGGTTTTCCGGAGGAGGAACGACTTGACGACCTCGAATCGAGGGTTCTTCGATGGGATCGTCGAGTAAGGGGGAAACTTCGTCAACAATTGTTCCCGGATTGTTATTCTCGAGATTGCCATCCTCGGGATCGAGGCGATCGGGCAACGATTCTGACTCAATTTCTTCTTCTTCTGGAGGGGGAAATGTTTCCTCTTCCGACAATTCCGGCAATTGGCTCGTTTCAAGGATTAAGGGCTTTTGAGCCAAGTCTTCGGTAATTTCGGGAGTTAGCTTGGGAATATCTGCTTCCCAGGATAATTCCAGAGTAGAGTCAGAAGGAACAATTGGTTTGATAACCTCAGTTTCAGGAGACTCTGAGGTATTTAAGGTGACATCGTCTAGGGATATCTCCTCGGCATTAATCTCCTCGGCATTAATCTCCTCGGCATTAATCTCCTCGGCATTAATCTCCTCGGCATTAATCTCCTCGGCATTAATCTCCTCGGCATTAATCTCCTCAGCATTAATCTCCTCAGCATTAATCTCCTCAGCCGCATCACCATTAGGACTTGAGGCTAAAGAGGAGGGGTTGAGATTCCTTGTTTTATCCAAAACAATTCTCTCTCGGGTTTCAGACTGCGCTTCTGGTTGCTCAACCTTAAGGGCTGGGTTTTTGTTCGGTTTTTCTGTTACTACCGAGGAAGAAAAATTTATGTCTGAAGAGGGGTGACTCGACCCAAGGTTTAGGGATGAATCTACAGATGGATCCACCGTCAGCGATTCCTGAGATATCGCTGGTACTCCATAACCAAAAGCCAAGACTGCTCCGGCACTCACAACCACTAGATGACGAAAAACTAACATTAAATTTACTGATTCCGTTTCTACTCTATAAAGGCAAAGTCAGGATTGAATTGTGAAGCGATCGCAACACAAAGTTTATTGTACAGATAATTCGCTTTACTCTAACTTGCTTGGGGCGATCGGTTAAGCTAAAATCAGAGCAATTTTCCGATCTCCCCTCTACTGCTCTCTTCCGAGCATGACTAAAATTCTTGTCATTGAAGACGATAAGGCTATCCGCGAGAATCTTTTAGATTTCCTGACCCTTGAGGGGTATGAATTAACCTCTGCTGCCAATGGTCGCCGAGGTTTGCAAGCGGCACAAGAGGAATACCCCGATCTGATTCTCTGCGATCTGGTCATCCCAGAATTAAATGGTTATGAAGTTTTACAGTTTATTCGCCAAGATCGTGACTTGGCCACCATCCCATTCATCTTTTTAACGGGAAAAGCCGAAAAAGAATATTTTCGTCAGGGTATGGAGTTGGGAGCCGATGATTATTTGACGAAACCCTTTACTCTTTCAGAGTTACTCCGTGCGATCGAAATACAACTACAAAAACGCGATCGCCTCCAGCAAAGATTTCGCGATCGCCTCCAACAAGCAGAGAATCAAGTCGATTATCTTCTCCATCACGATCTTCTCGTCCAACTTCCTAACAAGTTTTCTCTGCAACAATGGTTATCGGATTGGGCTGGCGATCGCTTGCTAATCCCACAGGAAGGAGATATCTCAGCTTGCGTCCTGGCGATCGATCGCTTCGATCGCCTCCAGCGAATGTGGCCGCAGCAGCAGATCGATCTGATTTTGCAGTCTGTGGCTCAACGATTAAAACGCTATCATTCTGATGCGACTCCTCTTGCTTATTGCAACATCAATCAATTTGTTTTTCTACTCTGCGATCGCGATGTCAGCGAATTTGCGCGAACTATTGTAGAGAGCTTTCAGGAATCTTTTTTGGTTCGCAATCAAGCAATATTCCTGACGATAAGTTTAGGGATTGCTGTCAACGATGCGGCCAATTTGGATTTGGAGGATTTACTCGATCGCGCCGAGATCGCTAAAAATTATGCGATCGAACAAGGAGGAAGTCAATGTCAATACTATACCCCTATATTTCGCTTGCATTCGCGGGAGCGATCGTTTATAGAAGCAAATTTACATCATGCTTTAACACGACAAGAACTCCAAGTTTATTATCAGCCTCAAGTTAGTTTAAACAGTGGAGAAATTATCGGTGTAGAAGCTCTCATGCGCTGGTTTCATCCTCAAAAAGGAGAAATTTCTCCCGTACAATTTATTCCTATTGCTGAGGATTCGGGCGCGATGGTCGAGATGGGAGAATGGATATTAAAAACGGCGTGCGAACAAGTTAAGTATTGGCAAGAAAAATTTCAGAGAAAACTTTCTCTGGCAGTTAATCTATCCGTGCGTCAACTGAATGACGATCGATTTGGCGATCGCCTTCGAGCCATTTTATTACAAACTCAATTTTCTCCTCACTCCCTCGAATTGGAACTTACTGAAAGTGTTTTGGTGGAAAATATTCAGTTAGCACAACAAAAAATTAATGAGCTGAAATCTTTGGGAATTTCTATTGCTATTGATGATTTTGGTACGGGATACGGTTCGTTAAACTATTTACAACAATTGAGTTTCGATATTGTTAAAATCGATCGCTGTTTTATTCGCGATTTGGATTGGAATGCGACTAATGCGGCGATTGTTAAGACGATCGTGGAAATGGCAAGGAGGCTCAATTGTCGCACGATCGCAGAAGGTGTATCCACGGAAGTCGATCTCATATTTCTCAAGCAGCAACGCTGTCAGGCTCTTCAAGGCTATTTCTTTAGTCCTCCCCTTCCCCCATCGGAGTTGACTGCATTACTGGAAACGGGTCATATTTGCCCCTTACCCACGATTGTTCCAGACTCCGAACGTTTGAATCAAATCTCAACAAAATATTAAGATATATTTAAACACTGTGACTAAATGACAAGAACGGTAAAGGAAGTGGTAGGGTCTACTGATATGAATGTTGAGTTTCTAGAGGGGAGAGAACATTGGTTTCACCACAAATCCACGAAACAAACGAATTATTCCACGAAGATATTAGTGAGTATGTAGCTGAGTTACAACTTCACATGACGTTACAAGCAAGGAATCTCGTGCCATCTTTTCCCGAATGGACTGTTCCAGAACAGGCAAAGACACAGCCATTAGACAGCCGAGTTCAATTGCTTCAGGAAAGTCAGGCAAATATAGAGAAGTTAGTTTCTCGTCAAGAAATTTTATCTTGCCGCCTTTGATTTAGTTATATCAAATCCGCATGAATACTATCATTAAAAATCTAGGGAGCGAGACGCTCCCACTGCGATAATATTCAATAATTACAGTAGTGCGGGCATCTTGCCCGCTTGTTATGCCCATTAATCGGATTTGATATTACCGTTATTAAGTGAGTTAGCCTCGATTCTTACAAGAATCGAGGCTAACTTATGTCTTATGCTTGCAAGACAGGTTCTTTTTCTTTCTCTTGTGCTAAGAATTGCTCTAATTTCGTTAGCGCATCCGCATCAACTTTTGTTTGCATTGGACAGAACTTTGGACCGCACATCGAGCAAAATTCTGCCTTCTTATAAATATCATCTGGCAGAGTTTCATCGTGATATTCTCGGGCGCGATCGGGATCGAGGGACAGTTCAAATTGACGATCCCAGTCGAAATTATACCGCGCTGCGGAGAGTTCATCATCGCGATCGCGGGCACCGGGACGATGACGGGCAATATCCGCAGCATGGGCAGCAATTTTATAAGCAATTAAACCGTTACGAACATCTTCTGCATCCGGTAAGCCCAAATGCTCCTTGGGTGTCACATAACAGAGCATCGCCGTTCCGTACCAACCCGCCATCGCAGCACCGATCGCCGAAGTAATATGATCGTAGCCTGGGGCAATATCCGTCACCAAAGGACCGAGGACATAGAAGGGCGCTTCAGAACACTCTTCCATCTGTTTTTTGACGTTAAACTCGATTTGATCCATCGGCACATGGCCAGGACCTTCTACCATCACCTGTACGTCATGTTCCCAGGCCCGGCGCGTTAATTGTCCCAAGGTTTTCAACTCGGCCAATTGTGCTGCATCCGACGCATCATGGGTGCAACCCGGACGCAGAGAATCCCCTAAACTGGAGGAAACATCGTACTTTTTAAAGATTTCGATAATGTCATCAAAACGGGTGTAGAGGGGGTTTTGCTGATGATGGTGTAACATCCACCGGGCGATAATTCCGCCCCCCCGAGAGACAATTCCTGTAATGCGATCGCGCACTAAAGGCAAATGCTCGATTAAAATACCCGCATGGATGGTCATATAGTCCACCCCTTGTTTCGCGTGTTTTTCGATGATATGTAAGAAATCATCAGGGGTGAGTTTTTCAATCGACCCATGCACGCTTTCCAAGGCTTGATAAATGGGCACCGTCCCAATAGGAATCGGAGAAGCATTAATAATTGCCGTGCGAATAATGTCGAGATCTCCTCCTCCCGTGGAAAGGTCCATCAGCGTATCCGCACCATATTTCACCGCTAAATCGAGTTTTGCCACCTCCTCGTCCAAATTGGAAGAATTGGGAGACGCGCCGATATTTGCATTGACTTTACACTTAGAAGCAATACCAATACACATCGGTTCGAGGTTGGCATGATTGATATTGGCCGGAATAATCATCCGTCCCCGCGCTACTTCTTTGCGAATTAACTCGGGAGGCAAATTTTCTCGCTTGGCGACATATTCCATTTCCTCCGTGACAATTTCCTGACGGGCATAGTGCATTTGTGTCACGTTTGTTTGACCGCGTCGTTTAGCAATCCATTCTGTACGCATATTGAATTCCTCTTAATCATGGCTTCCCTACGCTGGTGCTAACCAGTCTCAGGTTCTCAGGGTATTTCTCAGCCTGGATAGTCCAAGCACCCCTAGCTCGAGGTATCGATCTTATCACTGCTTCAGAACGGAAACGGGAAACCTTAAAACTTTTCACTGAATTGGTGAACTACCGCTATCGAATCAAAGATTACGATAGCGGCTTCCCTTTTCACTGGGGATCGCGCTAGACAGAACCGAAGTTCTACCACCTCGTCTTATATCCCCTCCCAGGGCAGTAGAGCTAGTTCC
>NZ_JAYGHV010000050.1:0-10875 GCF_034932145.1 Spirulina sp. 06S082
CTTCCCCGCCGCGATCGCCCACCGCTTGTCGGAGGGGCAAGGCGCGTTCGTAGTATTCCAACGCTTTCTGCTTTTCTCCTAGGGAGGAGTAGACACCGCCAATATTATTGAGGGTGATGGCTTCCCCCCTGCGATCGCCCACGGCTTGGAGGAGGGGCAAGGCGCGATCGTAGTATTCAAGGGCTTTCTGCTTTTCTCCTAGGGAGGAGTAGACAGCGCCAATATTGTGGAGGGTTGCGGCTTCTCCGCCGCGATCGCCCACCGCTTGACGGAGGGGCAAGGCGCGTTCTAAATATTCCAAGGCTTTCTGCTTTTCTCCTAGGTCAGAGTAGACCCCGCCAATATTGGTGAGAGTGCTGGCTTCTCCCCCACGATCGCCCACCGCTTGGATAAGGGGCAAGGCGCGATCGTAGTATTCCAAGGCTTTCTGCTTTTCTCCTAGGTCGTCGTAGACAGAGCCAATATTGGTGAGGGTGGCAGCTTCCCCACCGCGATCGCCCACGGCTTGACGGAGAGGCAAAGCGCGAGCGTAGTATTCAAGAGCTTTCTGCTTTTCTCCTAGGGAGTTGTAGACTAAGCCAATATTATTGAGGGTGATGCCTTCCCCCCTGCGATCGCCCACGGCTTGACGGAGAGGCAAGGCGCGATCGTAGTATTCAAGGGCTTTCTGCTTTTCTCCTAGGTCGTCGTAGACAGAGCCAATATTGGTGAGGGTGGCGGCTTCTCCCCTGCGATCGCCCACGGCTTGGATAAGGGGCAAAGCGCGTTCTAAGTATTTCAACGCTTTCTGCTTTTCTCCTAGGGAGGAGTAGACTAAGCCAATATTGTTGAGGGTGGCAGCTTCTCCCCCGCGATCTCCCACGGCTTGGAGAAGAGGCAAGGCGCGTTCGTAGTATTCTAACGCCTTCTGCTTTTCTCCTAGAAGGTCATAGATTCTACCAACACCAAGGAGAGAGAATGCTTCTGAACTTTGATTACCAGCTTGGCGAAAGAGAATCGCGGCTTGTTCCCATTTAATCAGAGCTTGTCTGAGAGATTCTGCCGATCCCTCTTGAAACAGTTGAGATCCTTCTTGAAGAACTCGATTAGCCTCATCTAAGTCCGGCGACTGTTGGGCGATGTGGGTTTCAACGGGTTTTCCCTGTGCCATCCCAGAGACGGGCAGTATTGCCGCACTTGCTACCCCTGCCAGGATGCAGCCCCAGATTTTTGTTCTCTTTTTCATCGCGCCTTCCCTCAACTTAATCTCTCAGATATTCCCAGATGTTATCAATGTATACAGAGTTTTGCTTTTTGACAAGGGTTTAGAGTATTAACAATAGAGAGATAGGACTACGCTGCTAGGGAGCGAGATGCTCCCACTACTAACTCAACTTGCTAGTTATTGATTCGATCCCCCCCAGCCCTCATCGTTGAAAAGCGAAGCATCCTCTATCCTCCCCCTTTTCAAGGGGGATAAGAGGGGGATCAATAAGGGGGGAGAATCCGGAAGTCCCCATCGTTGAAAAGCGAAGCATCCTCACGTATCCTATTTGTAACTAGCAACTCGGGTTACTATATTTTCTTACGTTAGTGCAGTATATTGCGCGATCGCCAACCTTAACCAACAAGCGATCGCCAGCGAGATGACCCAAACTATTTATTCGATCGCAAAGTTCAACTCTTGAAAACGTTCTGAGGTTGACTCAAAAATAATCTCCTCGGGATTTGCTGCTTGATTATTAATCATTAAGCGATAAACCCCTTCTTTTAAGCCTTCCAAATAATAAACCCCTGCGGTATTCGTCACCGAAAAACGGCGATCGCCATTAGCAGCATTAAAAGCTTCTACTGTAGCCCCTGCTAGAGGATTTCCCTTGCTATCTGTAACAATACCGGATAAACTATAAGCAGGCACAAAAGGAACATAAATCGGCGTATAACTCCCTTCTACTGCTACTACTGCATAAGCCGATTTCAAGGGCTGCCAATCAATGGGATAACCTGCTGGATCGAGATCGAGGCGATAAGTTCCAGGGGGAAGATGTAAGAGAATTTGTTGATTGGCGATTTCGGGGCGAAAGGTGGAAATTGATTGATTGTTGAGGATTAAAAGATATTCTGCACCTTCAGAAAAGAAAGATTCTCCTGTTTCTTTTTTGCCATTACTATTATTATCAAAAAAAGGTAATACTGCAATACCACCTCGAGTTCGCAACAAATCCAAACGGCGATCGCCTTCGGAAATTCTCGGATGTAAATTGAGACTGGAGAGAATTTCTAAACGGTAGGAGTCGCGATCGCTAGTGACGGAAATGCCTTGATAAATTGCCCGTACTAAAAGTCCTGGAATAGCTGTGGTTTCTGCCGTTGCGACGAACCCCGATCCCAAAGTTCCAAACCCGTAACCCACCTCAAATTCATAGAGATAGCGTCCATCTCTAGCGCGATCGGGGGAACGATAGCGCCATCCTAACCTGGCTAACTCATTTGTTTCTCGTAAATTTCTAGTTTCATAACCAAAAAGCAGAGAATGTCCCCAATCAAAAAAAGGATTACCGGAAAGATTAAAATCTAGTTGCGAATTTGAACTAATTTCATTACCTTGTTGGGTAAATTCTAATACTCCTAAACGCTGGATAATATTCCAACGAAAATCACTATCTTCGTCTATAGTAGCACGGACAAAACTTAAATAATTATTCCCTCCTGATGAAGTTTGAATACCTGCGGATAAGCCATTAAGATTATCATAAGTTCCCAAGAGAGAAACCCCCTGAAAAATGCGCCAGTCAAGATTGAGACGACGGGAGAAGCGATCGCTATTAAAGCGGGCAAATAATTGCGGAATGGGACGGAAGTAAATATTAGCATCAATATCCCAAGTTTCGTTGCGATCGGGGGTTAAAATACTCGCACCAATTTGAAAATTAGTTCCCGTTGGACTAAAAAAGAATTCCCCTAAACCGCGAAAATTATTGTCAACAATTGCCCCCAAACCAAAGGTAAAATTTTCGCTAATTCCCCACCGTTGTCCCACTCCTACAGCAATATTCTCAAATTCCCCTAAAACCCCATTTTCCGGCGCACCCACTACCCTTCTAACCCCCGCAGAAACAATTGTTGCTGAGGTTCCTGCTTCCAATTGTCCCGCAGCATTGCCAAAAGTTGGCGATCGCACTTCTGGTTGTGCAGAAAGTTGTCCTTCGGGGTAGAGAAATAAGCGATATCCTCCGCGATACAAGGGATTTTGTCCTACGGGAATCTCGTCAAAACGATAAATCCCCGAGGAGTCTACCAAAACTTCATCGATTAAGTTACTCGAACCTAGGACGAGTCGCACTAAAGTACCGGGATCGGCTCGTCCGACAATGTTACGCCCAACTTGTTGCCCTTGCATTCGTTCCTCGGGGGCAAATCCTCCCCGACGGGTATAGGTGGGGGGTGTAAATCCTTGTCGTTGAATGGTGGTAAAACCGACGAAATCCCCCCTTTCTCCACTGTTCCAAAAGGTTCCTTGAGAACCGATCGCATAGTCGGCGCGATCGCTTTGCCGCAAATATTGTCCTTCTGTGAGAGTCCATGTCGTCGAATCACTTAAATTTCTTTGATTGAGGCGAAAAAAGTAACTTCCTGCTGCAACGGTACCCACGATCGCAAAATCTCCTCGGGTGTTACTCGAGTTTCCTTCTACCCCAGCAGTATCAATGCGTTGTTCGATCGCAGATATTGTAACATCATCGGGTTTAATTTTTTCAAGTCCTTCAATTTGTACGGGAGGGGGTTCAACTCTAGGGCGAAAATTTTGCGCTAAACGAGGAATTTTAAAATTGAGAGAGTAGTTTTCAAGGTCAAATTCAACGGTAATACCGAAAAATTCTTCAATTTGCGCTACAGAAAAGACTTGTCCTAATTCTGGATCGCTTTGCAGGCGATCGCGATCGATACGGGTGACAATTTGCCGCGATCGCACTTCTAAGATATCTTCTTCTAAGGGGGTAATTTCCAAGTTTAATGCCTCGCGCACCACATCAAAGGGAACTAACCAATCTGACAAATTAATGGCATTTGTACCATCTTCTCTTCCTCTTACCAATGCCCCATCGATCGCAGGTCTTTGATTGATATCGATCCCGACAATGAGGGTGGTAAAATTCGCATCGAAGGGGAAATCAAGGTTTTCATTTTCTTCTAAAGATTGTATCTCTGCGTTGGGTTTGTCTTTTTCCAGAAGAGGTGACGGAGTAACAGGAATTTGCGGTAAATTTTCTGTAGGTTTATCTTTATCAAGACGGTTGAGAGGAGAAGCATCTAGAGAAGTTTGTGCGAATACCGATCGCCATTCTCCTCCAGTTAGGGCGATCGTCAAACCAGATAGCAAAATATGAGAAATTAGGATGAGATAGGGATAATTTTTCTCTCGATTTCTCGCTAATTTTGTACTCACAATCAAAATTCCTTGCTTTCTCTAATAACAAATAATAAAATCAATCAACGATTAAATTAATATTAAATGTTGCCCCTCTCTTTTGGCGATAATTATCTTCGTGCCAAATCATTTCACCCTGAAGCTGATAATCTCCTGGTGGAGGAGTTTCTTCTCCTTCGGCATAAGTAATCACAAAATTGCGATCGCTTTCCGCAATAACAATTGTAGGCGTAATCGTGCCTTCGTCAACTGTTGTATTTTCCTGCACTAAACGCCACTGAATTTCCGGTCGTGTTGATGCTCCTCCCCTATTCTGCACCAAAAGGGTAATATTTCTCGCCTCAGCATCCCAAATTGCTTGTTCTACTGTTAAATTGGGTTGAAAATCTCCCTTGCGGACAAAGACAACGATCGCCGTTTGTTGTACAATCTGAACCTGATTTCCTCGTCCATCTGTTGTAATAACGGGTTGTAGATTTTCCACAATTAGCGCCGAACGATACTCTCCCTCTGGTAAACTGGGGGCGAGACGACCGATTAAACGAACTCTACGACTCGTTCCCGGTTGTACTTCCAGTTCTCGGGGGGTAAATTGTAAGTAGGGTGTTAAGTCTTGGGGATGGGACTCGGGTAAACCTTGAAATCCGTTGGCGCGATCGTAAGTAAAAGGAATCGCTGAAATACGGGCGCGAAAAGGCGTTTCTCCTGGGTTAGAAATGGTGAAATAGCCTTGACTTTGACCTCGCTTGGCCTCGATTTCAAGAATATTAGGAGTCATTCTCACCTGCGATCGCGCTGGCAAAGACCCCAAACCCATTCCCAAACATAAAAGAACGGTACTGGCAGCATATAAGCCAAAGCGTCCTATTTGCAATCTCATAAACCCTACTCGTTAATGTTCTCAAAATTACGGAGTTGCGGTTAATGTCACCGTGTAGGTATATGTACCGGCGGCAAACTGAGGGGCAACCGAGATAGCTTCCATAGAAATAGAGAGGTTTTCTATACTCCCTGCTGGCACGGGTAAACTGGGAAAACCTCCATTTAAGGGATGAGCCGGAGAATAGGCCGTATTTGCCCCCAAGTCAACCCAAGCTGTATCATTTGATGGAGCAGGGTTTGCCCCCGGAACGGGATCTCCTATTGTCAACGTTGCTCCTAGCGGACATTCGATCTCGATGCTGGCAGGAATAGTAGTAGTGAGGGTATCTAAGGCAGGATTGGGCGC
The DNA here is from genome assembly GCF_034932145.1 of Spirulina sp. 06S082. Lineage (NCBI taxonomy): Bacteria > Bacillati > Cyanobacteriota > Cyanophyceae > Spirulinales > Spirulinaceae > Spirulina > Spirulina sp. 06S082. Next base: position 5,637 of record NZ_JAYGHV010000050.1, read on the forward strand.
TAAAACCCCCGGTGTTTTAGAGTTGATAGGTTCCCAAGTACAAGCACTGGGAGTAACAACCCCACTAAAATCAACGTCTCCAGTTGTTGGTTGCGCTTTAGTGCTAGAGGCAAATACACAAGTCCCGGCGATCGCTAATGAAGCTACAAGGAGAGAACGGCGAAACATCTTTATTACTCCTAATGTGAATCGATAAGTCAAATTTGCCCCCATAATAACAAATATTCCTTAAGGATAGGGAAAGTTTTACAAAATTTTCACTCATCCACGATCGCGCATTCCTGTCAACCGACACTCTACATATTTTTTGGGACGCGATCGCCTATATTTTTGGGAAATCTTTCTGTGAGAAGACCAAATATTCTCTAAATCAGAAAAATTCTCTGCATCCATCCAGTTAAATCTCAGGGAAATTTCAGTTATATCCGATTAAATGAAACTCATAGCGAGAAAACACAACAGATGGATATCAAGCATGAGATATTCATGTTATAGTTTATGCAAATTTAATTCTTCCCAACAAGACAACTATGGTAATATCTCCCCCGCAAATAAAAAAATCTACGGTTTCAATTACTCCCTTCTTCCAAAAAATTAATACTCCTCTCAACAAACAAGAAATTACAGTTTTACAAATTAATTTAGGACGACGTTGTAATTTAGCTTGTACCCATTGTCATGTCGAAGCTGGTCCCAAGCGTACAGAAGAATTATCCCCTGAAATTTGCGAACAACTCATCGAAACGATTCAACGCTTTGAGCAAATTAAAACAGTAGATTTAACTGGAGGTGCGCCAGAAATGAACTATGGCTTTAAACCTATTGTTGAAGCTGCTAGAAAACAGGAAAAAGAAGTTATAGTGCGTTCTAATTTAACTATCTTTTTTGAACCCGGATTTACAGATTTACCCGAATACTTTGCCCAACATAAACTTAGAGTAGTTGCATCTCTTCCTTGTTACTTAGAAACCAATGTCGATCGCCAGCGCGGTGCAGGAGTTTATAATCAATCTATTCGCGCCATCCAACGCTTAAATAAACTCGGTTATGGAATCGATCCTCACCTCATGCTCGATCTGGTTTATAATCCTACTTTACCCAAAAATGAGAATTTTTCTTTAACTCCCGATCAACAGAAATTAGAAAAGGATTATAAAGCATATTTAAACGAACATTTTGGCATTCAATTCAATCATTTATTCACCATTACAAATTTACCCGTTGGTCGCACAAAACAATATTTACAGCGCCACGAAATTTTACATTCTTATGTAAAATTTCTCGAAAGTCATTACAATTCTAGCACCCTTGAGAATTTGATGTGTTTAAATGAACTGTCTATTGATTATTTAGGTAATATTTACGACTGCGATTTTAATCAGATGGAAGGATTGCCCGCAAAAATGGCCAATGGAGAAACGATTACCGTTGCCAAATTACTAAAATTGAATAGTTTAGATATAATTCAGGAGATACAAACAGCAAAATATTGCTATGGTTGTACAGCAGGATGTGGTTCTAGCTGTGGTGGTGCTTTGGTCTAAATTCAGATTAATTGAGGGAATATCTACCCAAAAATTTACATTTTTTTAGGTTATTCGGAGTATTTTGAGATGGTTGAAAACCAAAAAAACAGTAAACTCAAAGCAATTTTTAAGTTTATTGCGATCGCAGTTGTTGTTGTAGGTTTAATCGTGGTAGCTAAATTTTTGGGCATTACAGACTATATTAACACTATTTTGCAAAATACATTAAGTTGGATTGATGGCCTCGGAATATGGGGTCCTATTGTTTTTGCTGGCATTTATATTATCGCTTCCGTTGCCTTAATTTCTGGAGCGATTTTAACCTTGGGGGCAGGGGTTATTTTTGGAGTTGTACAAGGGTCTATTTATGTATCTATTGCCTCAACTTTAGCTGCAATAGTAGCATTTATTATCGGACGCTATTTTCTCAGAGGCTGGGTATCTAAGCAAATTGAAAGCCAACCAAAATTTAAGGCGATCGATAAAGCAGTTGCTAAAGAAGGTTGGAAAATTGTCGGGTTAACTCGACTCTCCCCCATCTTTCCTTTTGTGTTCTTAAATTATGCTTTTGGTGTGACCCAAGTTTCTTTAAAAGACTATGCGATCGCCTCTTGGATCGGCATGATGCCAGGTACAGTCATGTATGTTTATCTGGGTTCATTAGCTGGAGATTTAGCCACTTTGGGTGCTGGTGGTAGTGACAGTAATAGTACGATAACCTGGATTATTCGTATTGTTGGCTTTATTGCAACGGCTGCAGTAACAGTTTTTGTGACCAAAATTGCGAGAAAAGCCCTCGATGAACAATTGGTAGAGAAAACAGATTCCCCTCCCCAGTTTGCGAAGGAAAGTAGTAAAAATTTATGAACTCAAATAGAGACGTTACATCTAACATCTAACATCTCTATTTTTATTCTATTTTTATTTATGCTGTTTTGGAGAAAACTTGCTGTAGAGGTAGGACAATTTCAAATTTTGCACCTTGTCCAGGTTGGGAAGTACAAATGATTTTTCCTTGGTGCTTTTCAGCGACAATTTGATAGCTGATAGCAAGACCCAACCCAGTTCCTTTGCCAATGGGTTTGGTGGTAAAGAAGGGATCGAATAACTTTTGCTGTGCCTCTTCTGGGATGCCTGCACCGTTGTCCGCGATCGCAATTTTCACAGCATTATTCTCATAATAAGTTTGAATGCGAATGTAACTGGGATCGGCTTGAATTTCGGCAAAGGAGCGATCGCGATTGTATTCATCTAGGGCATCGATCGCATTAGAAATTAAGTTCATAAACACTTGATTGAGTTGCCCTGCATAACATTCAACCGAGGGAATATTGCCATATTCTTTAATGATTTTAATTTCTGGGTGTTCGGGTTTGGCTTTGAGTCTATTATGCAGGATCATTAAGGTACTTTCAATACCTTCGTGAATATCTACAGCTTTGACTTGTGCCTCATCCATTCTCGAAAAGTTGCGGAGAGATTTAACAATTTCCCGGATGCGATCGGCACCCAATTTCATCGACCCAATTAAACGAGGTAAATCTTCCTTGAGAAATTCTAAATCGATCGCTTCTATTTCGTCTTCAATTTCCGGTACGCTTTCGGGATAATATTTTTGGTAAAGTTCGGTTAAACCCAAGATTTCTTGGGTATAGCGTTCGGAGTGAACTAAGTTACCGTAAATGAAGTTAACGGGATTATTAATTTCATGTGCCACCCCGGCAACCAACTGTCCTAAACTAGACATTTTTTCAGTTTGGACGAGTTTAGTTTGTGTTGTTTTTAATTCAAATAGAGTTTGTTCGAGTTGCCTAGTTCTCTCTTTAACTCTTTGTTCTAAATCTTCATTCGCTTGTTGCAATGCTAATTCTGCTTGATGACGCTTGCGATCTATTTTTCCTAATGCACTGGCATTACCCCAAATTAAAGCTGAAAAGACGATAACATTAATAATCCCTAATAAACAAATTGCTAATTCTGCGGTGTAAACTGCATAGCGATAACCCAAGAGAATAAACCAACAAACTACAGGAGGAATAAGAACAGCAGCCAAGGCAAGACGCTGTGCTAAAATACCCCCAGCATTATTCATGGTTAGGATTGCAACAACTCCCCGTTTTGGAGCAGCAAAAACAAGACCGATCGTCTCTAAAATAAAAGCGATCGCGGTATGGAGTGCCATCGCAGTGAAGGCAGAACCATATTGATAAAAATAGGCATTACCGTAAAGATAGCCCAGTAATCCTAAATAAGCAATTAAAAAACTAACGATACTGAGGATATGAGAAGAGAGATAACTTTTCCTGGGAAAGACAATAAAAATTAAAGCTGTTCCAACCAGAAAAAAGTTTAAGGCACTGTTTAATGCCATTCTGCCAGGAGAAGCTGTCGCTACAGCATCTACAGATTCTTTAAAAATGAGTTGATCGATACCTAAATCGAGATTAAAACCGTATTGAGTCAGGGTCAAAAACCCAATTAGAAAGACTAAAATAGCCGAAATAACTGCAATAGAACGAGTTTTAGTCGTTTGACGGGTTTGATGAAATGCCCACAAGGAAAGTCCCGCAAAGATAAAGCCAAATGCTGTATTGGCTTTCATCGTCACGAGTCCAGGCAGGACACTTTTAAGCAGACCAATATTAAAACACCACCCGACGATAACAACACAGCCAATCCCAAAAACTGCGATCGCGCTTTGTTTGGATAATCTTTGTAAAAAAGAAACTAAAGATTGAGAAGAGTTAAACATGATCTGACAAACTCGTAATGCTAATCAAATTAACTAAATGTATTTTAGGATAATTAAGTTTTATCTTTTTGTTTGCAATTTTTGTTACAATTTTAGTAAATGTTTAGATTTGTGTATTTTTTTGCAATTCAGCTTCTTACATAAATTGCATTGCCTCATTTCAGCAATATCTAGTTAGGTAGATTCGAGTAAAAAAATCATCTTTTGAGTTGATACAACAAAGATTCTCATTTTTAAGATCGGAAATAATAATTTTTTCTACAAAAAAGGGAAATTCCGTTTTGATACAGTAAGAACTTGCTAGTATAGCGTTCAGAGTTAACGATCGCATCAGAAGCGATCGCTCGGCGATATACTTATGAAAGATAGAACGCATCAAATTGTTTGGGAGCTAGTTTCTCCCCTGACCATTGAAGAAATTCGCCCCCAGAAGCAGGAACTTCTGCAACAATTGCAACGACTAGCCGACGATCGCCACCTGCAATTACTCGAAATTCATCCTGAAAGAGATATTTCTATCCTCAAATTCCAAAGCGAGGCTCAAAGTTATAAGCGAGTGAGAACTCTTTTTAAAACCGCACAATTGGCAAATATTCTCGGTTTATTAATTAAAGATGTTCGACTGATGGAAACGAATGAGAGTTTCCCACCTAATCCAACTTTTCCGAGTCCAGAAAAAACGAGATTTCAATCTCATCGATCGCAGGTAGATTTCAGTGCATTAGAGAAACAAGTTTTACGACATTTATCAGTTTGTTTGGAAAAAGACCCTCCCGAACGAATATTAGAACGCTTTCAACACCTGTTTATTGATGTTAATAATTATAGTGATGTTAGCATTCAAGCCGCCCTCGAAAATATGGTGACAGCTAAACGAGAAGACAGCAAATTTTACGATTTTCTCAATCGTTGTTGTTACCTTCTTATCAATGCTTGGCAATCAAATACGAAAACTCGTCCG
>NZ_JAYGHV010000051.1:0-10691 GCF_034932145.1 Spirulina sp. 06S082
CCCAGGTTTCAAACAAGCACGAGGAGTTCGACATTTGCGCGAACTCGTGCGAGATTTTGTGGAAAATAGCGAACAATACCAACACCTCAAGCAATTTATCGGAGTTATATGTCCCCAACCCCAAGAAAAACAGAACATTGGTCATTTAATCCATCGCTATCCTTATTTGTATAAGCCTTATTTACTGACTGAAAATAGTTCTGATGAACAAATCCAAACGCTACAAAATTGGCAAGAAAAATGCGAACATTACTTTGAATTTCGCTTAATTCGTTTTATTACCTACCAAGTTCAATTAGCAGAAATTGCTCGGGCCAGACAGTTATCTCAAGGGGCTGGACGCATTGTAAGACGAGAAAAAAATCCGACTTTATTAAGCGATCGCGAACTAGGAGGAATCTTAAGTAAATTTTCCGGTCAAACCTTCGATCGCTGCAAACATCCCAATCTCGCCGAACGCTTTTTAGAACATAGTTATAAGTTACCAACTTATCAAGACTTTAAAGAACATCTTTATGCTTATTTAATTGTTTCTCTTGATTCCGACTATGCGATGGAACGATTTAATCCTCAACTGAAAGAATATATTGAAGGACTTTTCAATCGCTATAATTCGCAAAAATTGAACGCATCATTGCTATTACGAACAACCAAAAAACTGCTCAATTTTTTAACAGTAGAAACGACTGAAAAACTAGATCATTATCTCCTGATCGAAGCAACGGAAAAATTAGGAATTAGCGGGATACTCGATGTTATATTTAGAACAGTTTTGTTATGTCCTTCTCTGCGATCGGAGTTAGAAAAACGCTGGGTTTTTCTGTTCAAAAACTACGAGGCTTTTACTCCCAGTGAAGCCATCTGGTTGATTAAACTCTTGGAGGCATACCATGTTATCTGTAGTATTCACTTTGGTTCTGCCGATCTTTCCCTCTTGAAAAAATTACGACGACGCGGGACAAAATAGTGTCAAGTTCCCGATGAAATCTGGGAAACTCTCCCACAGGGGCAGAGAAGCAATGCGATTTACAAGCCAGCTTTTTTGAGTCGTTGATAAAACACGAGGTCTCTCTCTCGCAAAGATTTTTGCAACACCTCAAACTGCTTTTCTCCTTCTTGTAAATAGAGATCGATCGCCTCTCGATTAGCTAAATAAAATGCGATCGCGCCATACACTTCCTCCAATGTTACGAGAGGAAAATGACGTGCAATTTCTTCGGGAGATGTCCCATTGAGAAAATCATAAACAATAGAATCGAGAGAGACGCGCTTATTGGCAATCCAATAGACTCCCTTTCGTTGTTCGATATATTGTTTGATCGCGAGTGGTACACCTATCATAAGTATTACTGCATCGAGTGTATGCCTCTACTGTACAAGAAAAAAGACTACAACAAGACTACAGAATGCTAATTTGATGAGCATCTTGAGGCAAAAAGCAAGCCGATCGCCATCTCAGACTACTAGGACTCATTCATCGAGATCGTCCTCGCGATCGCCTGGTTTCTTAATTTCCTCTTGAAAGCCCCGCAGAGTTTTTCCTAAAGCACTCCCTAACTGAGGAATTTTTGCCGGTCCGAAAATGGCGAGACCGATAACAGCGATAATGATGACTTCTGGCCAACCTAAACCAAACATAATAATCTTCCTATAATTTTTATATTGACACCCTAACTGTATCAAGACTGTCACTCTTCCGAGCATCTAAATTCCCCCTGCCCGCAAAATTCGTCATAATAGGAGTTACGGTCGAAATTTTTCATCTTTCAATCCCATGTCAAAAATCGTCGTTGGTTTATCGGGAGGCGTTGACAGTTCTACGGCTGCGGCGGTTCTCCACCATCAAGGTTATGAAGTTTTAGGTTTGACCCTTTGGTTAATGAAAGGGAAGGGTCAGTGTTGTTCGGAGGGAATGGTTGATGCGGCGGCGATCTGCGAACAATTGGGTATTTCCCATCACGTCGTCGATACGCGGGACCTATTCCAAGCGGAAATTATCGATTACCTCGTTTCTGGTTACGAGTCGGGGGTGACACCGCTTCCTTGTTCTCAATGCAATCGCACGGTAAAATTTGCGCCAATGTTAGAGTATGCCCGAGAAAAGTGGGGATGCGATCGCATTGCTACGGGTCATTATGCCCGCATTCGCTACGATGAAACTACGGGACGCTATCAACTTTTGCGGGCGATCGATCTCAATAAAGATCAGTCTTATTTCCTCTATGACTTGACCCAAGAATTATTAGCGGGATCGGTATTTCCTTTGGGAGAAGTGACCAAGGAGGAAACCCGACGCATTGCCGCGCAATACAATCTCAGAACTGCTGATAAGCCGGAAAGTCAAGACCTCTGCTTGGTGGAGTCTCATGGTTCAATGCAAACTTTTCTCGACAAATATATCAGCCCAAAAGAAGGCGAGATTGTTGATATTAGTGGCAAAGTTTTGGGCAAACACCAAGGCGTTCACCATTACACCATCGGTCAGCGTAAGGGTTTAGGGGTTTCTGCGCCAGATCCTCTCTACGTGATGAAGTTAGATGCGGTGATGAATCAAGTGGTGGTGGGAAGCCGGGAAGAGGTGACTCAGCCCGATTGTACTGTGGGGCGGATGAATTGGGTTTCTATTGCTGAACCTGTTGTTCCTTTTCGCACCCATGCACGGGTTCGCTATCGCACGCCTCCGGTGCCGGTGAATGTCTTACCTTTAGGAGATGGGCGAGTTAAGTTGGTTTTTGATGAACCTCAGTTTGGTATTACTCCTGGACAAGCTGCTGTTTTATATGATGGCGATCGCCTTTTGGGAGGAGGAATTATCGAACGGTTTGGCGATCGCAATTGAGGATTATCGCTATTACAAGGGAATTAAACATCTAATTCCCTTGTTTGCAGGCGATCGCGGCACAATTGAGGTACACTTGTTTTAGAAAAGTTAGAGGTTTGCTGATGTTTCAAATTAAACCCTCTCACCAATGGCAGAATAACCTGCCTACGATGTATGATTTACCCAGTGAAGACCCGGAGGAACCTGGTTTGCCAGACGAGTTTCACGCTTTACAACCCAATTTATTGAGCCAAACCTTGCGATCGCCTCGTCATCCTCGCGAAGATTGCTTTTTGGCAACAGATTTGAATCTTTATTTCGATGTGAAGAATCCGAGATGGTACAAACGACCGGATTGGTTTTTAGTTCTTGACCCGGTTCGCGGTTGCGAACAACAAGATTTGCGGTGGAGTTATGTCATCTGGCAAGAGTTAATTAGTCCCTTTTTAGTGGTGGAGTTATTGTCTCCGGGTACCGAGTCCGAAGATTTAGGCCAAACTGTGCGAGAAGCGAATGCACCTCCAACAAAATGGGAAGTGTACGAGCAAATTTTAGAGATTCCCTATTATGTGGTTTACGATCGCTATGTAAATGAATTTCGGGCATTTCACTTGCGAGGGGGGCGATATCAAGCCTTAGCTTTACCGGACGGGCGTTTGTGGTTTGAGGAGCTAGAATTAGGTTTGGGGGTTTGGCAGGGACGTTTTGACGGGGTACAAGGGTTGTGGTTACGCTGGTACGATCGCCATGATGTTTGGATTCCTAGTCTTAGCGAACGTGCGGAGGAACAGCAGCAACGTGCGGAGGAACAGCAACAACGTGCGGAGGAACAGCAACAACGTGCGGAGGTACAGCAGCAACGTGCCGATCGCGCTGAGTTGGATTTAGAACAGGAAAGAATGAGGGTAGAAGAGGAACGCCGAAAAAACCAAGAGTTGCGCGATCGCCTTCTAAAAATGGGCATCGATCCCGATCGCTTATCCTAGTTTTTTGAGAATTACCATAATTTCAGGCGCAAGCATTGCGCCCCTACCCCAAAACCCCCGTATTGCTTATGCTTTCTTAAGGTTGATCTTTTTCTTTTTAAAGTGAGGATGGGGGAGCGATCTTGCTCACTTTCGCGCGGTATAAAAGATTGCGATCGCGATCGCAGTAGCCGAGATAGCGAACTTTGACTATTTCTCCAATTTCTGCATTTCCTTCCATGAGTTGATGCCATTGGGGATCGTAAGCAATTTCTTCTCCCACTGCGGCGATCGCGGTTAAACCCCATGCTTCGATTAATGCTTCTATGGGTTTTATTAACGGTAATAAACGTATTGCGGGGAGTTGGGGATTTTTCTGTACGGCGATCGCGACTGTTGGCCATTGTAGCAACCATGATTCAATGATTTGTAAACTCTCGTGTTGAAAGTCTTGTTTGAGGGTTTCTTGTTGGCGATCGAGTTGTTGGTGTAGGCGATCGCATTCCTGTTGCAGGTCTATATTTGTGGGGCGATCGGTGGGTGAGGGGGAAAATTCGGCGATAAGCTGGGTGAGGGGGATGTGCAATGCTTTTGCTAATTTCTCCAGATTTTCAACTCGCATTTTCGCAATATTTCCACGTCGTAATTGTCGTATTTGCCATTCTGAAACTTGTGCAAGATGAATTAACTGTTTAAAGCTGGGAATATTGGCTTGCTGCATCAATTTTTGCAAGTGTTGGCTTTGTTGATTCATAGTTGGTATCCATTGATGTCAGGTCTTTGATTTTTGCTCAGTCGTCTTTGTCGTCCCTCGTACGTTTCATAGCGAATTTCGATTCTAGCCAATTTTTCTTGATTTGAAAATGTAACTGATTTATTTTGTTCTGGGAACTCCCAAATAGTAAGTTTTTCAACTAATCGATCAACTTCTTTTTCTTGTGGTTCACCATAAATACCAGACAACATTAAAGAAATTGCCATTTCATCCATAATATGTTGAACTGTTTCTTCAGGTTTAGCTCTATCCGTAGATTCAAAATTGTTCTTATCTCTGAATCGGATAGGTTCTTTGACTAAGATCACCTCTTCTAATCCCTTTTCGGAAATAATAAAATATACATCGAAGTAAATTTCACTAATTACTGGACTGGTGTTAACTAAAAATCCTTCCATTCTGTATTCGTAACAATTATTCTCATAAAAATTTATACACATTCGAGCCGAATCAGGCACTCTGACCATCTTGGAACTATCAAACTGACTAAATAATTCTGATTCACTCATACCATATGTAGTGTCATTCCAAAGCTCTACAGATGTGTTAGAAGATTGACTAGGTTCAATTTCTATTGAATCTGTATTTTGTTCTTGAGCTATTTCATCATTTATTTTTTTTGATGGAAATAAGCTAAACAATATAAACAAACTAAGTAGCGTAAAAAACAAAATTGCAATCTTTTTCTGTTCTTTTTGAACAAATTCTATTGTTAGTTGAGTGATTTCTTTTGTTGTCAGGTCAAGAATTTTCTTTTGCTTCTTAACTTGAATCTTTTGCTTTTTTTCAGGATCTTTATCTATCCTTTTGATTTTCTGAACAGCTTTTATGGGTGTCTTAGTTTCTGGATTATGTTCTTTGGATGACTCTGAAAGGGAAAATGAAAGTTGCCATTGATTTGATTCTTGATTAGCAACGCCACCCTTGATAACCACTCGTTCAATATTTTGAGGATTGAGTTTTGTTAGACCTTGTTGTAAAAAACTACCAACAGCTTTTTGATTCAGTGAGGTCTTAGACTTGACAATAAGGCTTAAGCAATCATAATTTAGTGATGCTTTTACACTTATACCTTTAGAACTTAGTGTTTTATTTATCAAAGCCTCAATAGCTTTCGGATTTCCTTCCTTTGCCAAACTGTATTCATCAGAGTTTTTCATATGGTATAACTCTCTCATTTCATCTTATACAGATGTAGACTACTATTTTAATAGCATAAATTTTAATACAAAGCACTACAGCAAAAATGTAGTAGCAGGGTGGGTATTGCCATCCCTTTCAATGCAAACAAGTAAACTATAAGCAAATGGCACGAGGCACGACCTTTGGATATTACCGTAGTGGGAGCATCTCGCTCCCTAGATTTTTAATTCTAGATTTTTAATTTATAAAAAAAATCCGGACGCAAAACGCCCGGAAACTCAAGGAAAGGAAAGGAATCGATGTCAAACTCTAAAAAAGGGAAATTAACTCGCAGGTAAAACCCCAACGCGAATTGTTAACCCGATCGCGCGATCGTTGCGCTGTACCGTGAGAGGTAATTCATCCCCAATACTAAGACCCGCAACGATTTCTTGAACCTGTGCCGCATCAGTGATAGCGCGATCGCCAACTTTTTGAATCACATCACCTGCTTTTAATCCTCCTTGGTCTGCGGGAGAAGCTGGGATCACCCGAACAATTAAAATACCGCGATCGGCTTTAATAGTTTGACCGCTACTGTTCTCAAATTGTTTAATAATTTCCGAGTCCAGAGGAGTCATTTGAATGCCCAAATAAGGATGATCCACACTGCCTTTAGCAATCAATTGGTCGGCGATTTGTTTGGCTTGATTAATCGGAATCGCAAAGCCTAAACCTTGTGCATTGCGGATAATTGCCGTGTTCATGCCAATAACATTCCCATTGGCATCAATTAAAGGACCACCAGAGTTACCCGGATTAATAGCTGCATCGGTTTGAATAAAATTCACCCGCTTATCTGCAACCCCAATTTGATTGCTCGATCGCCCCGTTGCACTAATAATTCCTGTTGTCACGGTATTATCTAAGCCGAGGGGATTGCCGATCGCGATCGCCCATTCTCCCGGTTGTAGGCGATCGGAGTTACCCAAGGTTACTTTAGGGAGATTTTTCTCGTCAATTTTAATCACCGCGACATCCGTTGCGGGATCGCTACCCATCACTGTCCCTTGAAAACTGCGCCCGTCTTTGAGGGTAACGGTAACAGTATCGGCTCCAGCGACAACATGGGCATTTGTGAGAATTTTACCATCTTGACTGAGAATAAAGCCCGAACCCGAACCCCGTTGCGTTCGTTCTTGCGGTTCTTGGGCACCAAAGAATCTCTCAAAAACAGGATTATTAGCAGTGCTGACCGTGCGAGACGCATCGATGCGAACAACAGCCCCACCGACGCGATCGACCACTCTAGCCACGAAATTCTCGCCTTCACGGGGAGATAATTGGATAGCAGGGGTGGCTACCGTTGTCTCTTCTTCTGTGGCTTGTAGGGTCGCTTCTGAGGCAATGGGAGTCACGGGGGCTATTTTTTGAGAATAGAGATAGCCTCCTCCAAAAGATAATCCTAAACTCAAGCAAACAAGAGCAACATTTTTGAGGCGATCGCGTTGTTGAAGGAAATTGACTGTATTTTGACTGGTCTTCAGTGTATCAAAATTGTTATCTTTCATCGTTCGTAAACTGCAAAAATTAGTGTTAGTATCTGTAAATGTTCCGGAGGAAAACAAGGGAAGACAGTCCCGTATCTTTTAGGAAAATTTCATCAACTGGAGGAAGGAAAATCAGCCCTAGAGCAAGAGTTTCGCGATCGGAAAGTAAGTTTCGGGCTGACAATTTATAATGTAGGGAGTCAATTTGACGACACCGTGACAGGATTTTGACAATGTTATGACAAAATATTAGGACTTAGGCAGCAGCCCTTCTAAATCCCCCCAAATTGGGGATGAGGATGATGCGGAATTTGCTAAGATAGGGCTTATTCTTAAATTGCCCAGAAAACTCATGCACCGAATTGCTGCAACCCCTGGAGGGTGGAATCCAGACTCAGAAGGCGTTATTTTTATCGAACAAACTCCGGCACCGATCGCCATTTTAACGGCTGCGGATACGGATATTCAAACCCTAGCGGCAGCAATTCCTTATCTTCCTGAAAATTTCCCCCAAATTCGTGCGGTTAATCTCTTACAATTACAACAGCAACTCAGTATTGATGCTTATGGGGATAGTGTATTAGGAGAAGCAAAAATAATCATTTTGCGTTTATTGGGAGGGCGATCTTATTGGTCTTATGGGTTAGAAGTTGTTGAAGAAATTGCTAGAAATACGGGTGCATCTTTATTTATTTTACCTGGAGACGATCGCCCAGATTTGGGTTTAATGAGTCATTCTACGGTTCCTTTAACTGCTGTCGATCGCCTTTGGCATTATTTTATAGAGGGAGGTGTGGAGAATTATATCAATGCTTTAAAATTTGTGGGCAGTTTTTGTTTAAATTTGCATTATCACTATCTAGAAGCTGTGAATGTGCCTCGGGTGGGGTTATCTGGGAGTAGTAAGCCGCGATCGCCTTCTTCTCGCAAAGTTGGTATTTTATTCTACCGCGCTCACTATTTATCCGGAAATATTCTCCCAATTGAGTCACTTTGTCAAGCCTTAAGGGAGAGAAATATCGAACCTGTTTCTGTGTTTGTTTCTTCTTTGCGCGATCGCGAGGTACAAAGTGAGTTAATCTCCTATTTTCAACCCGAAAACGAGTCTCATATTCAAGTATTACTAAATACCACCAGTTTTTCTCTGGCCAAAATAGGCAGCGAGGAACAACCGGATTTATGGAAAACTTTAGATATTCCTGTATTACAAGTAATTCTTAGTGGTGGGACAGAGGAACAATGGGAAACCAGTTTTCAAGGATTATCCCCTCGAGATGTAGCCATGAATGTTGCACTTCCTGAAGTCGATGGAAGAGTCATTACTCGCGCAATTTCGTTTAAATCCGTGCAAACATGGAATGAAGATTTAGAAACCGATGTTGTGGTTTATCAACCCAGGCGCGATCGCATTGATTTTGTCGCAGATTTAGCTAAAAATTGGGTCAATTTAACACAAACTCCAGTAGCCGAGAGGAAAATTGCTTTAGTATTAGCCAATTATCCCAATAAAGATGGCAGAATCGCCAATGGAGTTGGCTTAGATACTCCCGAAAGTTGTATTGAAATCCTTAAAGCCCTGCAACAAGAAGGGTATTTTTTAGAAAATATTCCCGAGACGGGAGATGAACTGATTTCTCGTCTAACTTGCGGTATAACTAACGATTTGGAAGCGAACGAATTGCGAGCAAACCACTCCCATTTTAGCGCACAATCACTATCGAGTCAAGAATATAAACAATATTTCTCTACTTTACCTCAAAACACCCAACAAGCTATTAACAATCGCTGGAACAATATCAACCCATCCTCAAATTCCCGATTCCCAATTTCTGGCATTCAATTCGGCAATATTTTTGTAGGAATTCAACCGTCAAGGGGATACGATCGCGATCCGAGTTTAAATTATCATGCACCCGATTTAGAACCCACCCACGACTATTTAGCCTTTTATTGTTGGTTGCGAGAACAATTTCAAGCACAGGCGATCGCGCATATTGGCAAACACGGTAATTTAGAATGGTTGCCAGGAAAAAGCCTAGCTTTATCCTCAGAATGTTACCCAGAAATAGCCCTCGGTGCAATTCCTCATTTTTATCCCTTCATTGTCAACGATCCAGGAGAAGGTTCCCAAGCAAAACGACGAGGACACGCTATCATTTTAGACCATTTAACACCCCCTTTAACCCGTGCCGAACTTTATGGTGCTTTGCAACAATTAGAAGCATTAATTGATGAGTATTACGAAGCACAAACTTTAAACCCCAGTCGCTTACCTTTACTCAGTGAGAAAATTACCCAACTGGTAACAAAAGAAAACTTAGATCGAGACTTAGGGATTAAAAGCATCGAAGCAGAGGCGATCGCAGAATTCCTCACCCTTGCTGATGGCTATCTCTGCGAACTCAAAGAAGCACAAATTCGCGATGGATTGCATATTTTTGGCCAATGTCCTCAAGGAAGACAATTAAGAGATTTAATCGTGGCGATCGCCCGTTCTCCTAGCCCAAATCGCCTAGGATTAACTCGCGCGATCGCAACAGATTTAGACTTAGATTTCGATCCCTTAACTGCCGATTTTAGCCAGTATCTTGCAGGTAAACTGATTGGCGATATTGTTGAAGAGTTGGAAGAAAAAGCAAGCTATCTCATTGACAATCTCCTGACTCATCAAATCCATGATTTAGAGATAGGTCAAAATACCCAAAAAGAACTCACTTGGATTCAAACAACTCTCCTACCCAACTTATCCAAAACCAAACAAGAAATCAGCAATTTATTAAGAGGATTCAATGGGCAGTATATCCCCAGTGGTGCATCTGGCGCACCCACCCGAGGGCGACCAGAAGTATTACCCACAGGACGTAATTTCTACTCCGTTGATATTCGTGCAATTCCCACAGAAACCGCTTGGGATGTAGGACGAAAAGCCGCCGAAATAGTGATCGAAAGATATACTCAAGAAAATGGAGAATATCCGCAAACTTTAGCAATATCTGTCTGGGGAACATCTACCATGAGAACTGGAGGAGATGACATTGCCGAAGTGTTAGCATTATTAGGCGTAAAACCCGTTTGGGATGGATTATCGCGGCGAGTTGTTGACTTTGAAATTCTTCCTTTATCTATTTTAGGACGACCTCGGGTAGACGTAACTTTACGAATTTCTGGCTTTTTTCGCGATGGATTTCCCAACTTAATTCGCTTAGTTCATGAGGCGATCGCCGCCATTTCTCAACTCGACGAACCCCCCGAACAAAATCCCCTGTCCGCCAAAGTCAAGCAGGAAACTACCTTTTGGCAACAGCAGGGGTTAATTACAGAAAAAGCAGAATTACGCGCCCTACAACGCATTTTTGGCTCAAAACCGGGAGCTTATGGAGCCGGGTTACAGGGGTTAATTGAAAGCCAAAATTGGCACGACGATGGAGACCTGGCACGTGCCTATTTAAACTGGAGTA
>NZ_JAYGHV010000052.1:0-10593 GCF_034932145.1 Spirulina sp. 06S082
AGGTTTATTTTACTTCTTTTTCTATCTCTTAGTTATAACTTTTTTAGCGGATATTAGTATCAAAATCAAAGAAAAATTTAAAATTAATTTAAAGCGATGGCTTTTCTATGAATACCTAGGTTTTATTTTATCCTGTAGTTATTTAATCATTGTATCTAGTATTAGTCTCTTCAATTATCAATATATTTGGACGGCTTATGATAATCCGCTTAATTTTATACCCTATATTTTTTCCTCATATCTTATTTTTCAACGAGTTTCCACTCTTTCTCAACAGACAAGCTATAATCTTAAAGGCGAAATTAATCGCATTATTATTCCTTTGGCGATCGCCTTTATTGTGTTTACAATCCTAGAGTGGAAATACTTTTATCGTCCTGATATTTTTATCGATGGAATTATGCCACTCTATGCGCGACTTTCTTTAGTTTTTGGGTCGATAGGTCTTGTTTATTTATTTATCTTACTACCATTAAAACCCATTCCTCTTGTTAGTTTACTATCAAGTTGCTCTTTGGGAATATACTGTTTTCATAAATTCTTACCTAATTTTTTTGGTATCGGTTTGAATGCGATCGCAGTATCTCTATTCAATTATAATTTAAGCGAAAATATTGCGCTGATGAGTTCTATTTTATTTTTAAATTGGTTATTTTTCCCTATTGTTCTCACTCTTTTGTTGAGAAAAATTAAGTTCTTTAGATTCATACTCTAAAGCAATTGACCTGTTATCAATCATCTTTTTAAGACAATATTACCCTCAGAATCGATCGCGATCGGTGTATTGGGAAAATCGCTTTGAGTTAATCTTTGCATGAGTGCGATCGTGCGCTTTTCTGGGTCAAAAGAAGGAACCGCTTCTCCATTTAAACGCAAAGGAACAATATTTCCTTGCATGAATTTTCCCTCTCGATCCAATTGAGTTTCTAAAATCAAAGAATAGCCTTTTTCTGCACTACTACTAAGAACGCGATAACCGATAAAATTACCCAAAGAATAAGCAATTAATCTTTCCTTATAAAGTTCGATCGCCCTGGGAACATGGGGACCGTGACCCAAAACCAAATCTGCACCATTATTAATCATTGTACGCGAAAACTGCACCATATTGCCTCGGTTTTCATTATAAAAAGTTTCCGTTTGATTTCTGACATGAAGTGCATTGCTTCCCTCGGCTCCAGCATGAACAGAAATAACAATAATATCAGCATTTGTATCAGCTTTCTTGACTAATGCTGCTGCTTGTCCGAGATTATTTAAAGAATTATGATACCCCAAATAACTAAACCCAATCCAAGCTACTTTTATTCCATTAGCTTCTGTATAAACAATTTGACCTTTTGCACCAACTGCTTTCATTCCTTCTGCTTGAATATAGCGTATTGTATCTTGAAAACCTTGTGGTGTAAAATCATAAGAATGGTTATTCGCAACACTGAGAACATTAAAGCCTGCTTGTTGCAAAATTCGAGCGTGACTGGGAGGACTGCGAAAGGCATAAACGCGACCCGCTACCGGAACCTTTGCACTATTGGGATAGGTTGTAATTGTACTTTCAAAATTTCCAAAGAGAAAATCTGCTCCCATGAGGAAAGATTGTACATTATTAAATAAACTAGCGGGATTTGGGGGGAGTTGATTTGTGGGGTAATTCGTACCGAGAATTGTATCCCCAACAGCTTTAATCGTCACCGTCTCTGCTTCGGGAAAAATAAACTCAGGGGGAGAAGGTTGAGGAGTTTCCGGTAAAGGTAAATTAATTTCTACCTGCGAGATCGCCTTGCCAGTCCCCAAACTAAATATCAAGCCAAAGTTAACAAAAAAGGTAACAAAAAAAGCAGATTTGCCAATCTTAAAAAGAGCGCGATCGCGAATCACTGAAATCATAAGAACCTACCAGCACTTTAATTTAATAGTCTATCATTCTTAGCCGTCGCAAGTCAATTAATTTCGCAGGTTCAACCAATTGGATAATTCTTCTAAAAAACTAATTAAAATATCTTTACTCTCATTCGAGCCAAATATTTTTTTAAAAGCCAAATCTGTTTTAGGGCTAATAAATCTCATGGTTTTAGATCAAACTCAATAAGTTGGCGATCGCGCTGACTTGTTATTCTATTCCAAAATTTACCTATCCTTGGATCGTCTTGCCAGAATATAGACTTTAGACAATATACTGAAGTGTGTGGGTTAGGAGGAAAAAAAACTGTGACCTTTGAAGACATTATCGATAAAGGTGGTATTGCGATTTGGCCGCTCTTATTTCTCTCGATTTTAGCAATGGGGGCGATTTTTGACCGTCTCTGGTTTTGGGGTCGCGTTCTCTTGCAAGAACGGCAAATTCTTTCTAGTGTTATGGAAGCTGCTTATCGTAACTGGGATGCTGCGGTGGAAATTGCCAAAGACTACCGAGATCACCCCATGGGACGATTTCTTTATGCTCCCCTGCAATTAGTCAATCCCGAACCCGAGGTATTTCATTTAGCAATGGAAGCGGCGGCGGATGATGAATTAGCCTTGATGCGACGAGGAGATAAAATTTTAGAAGCCGTTATTGCCCTCGCCCCTCTTTTAGGTTTATTGGGAACGGTATTGGGATTAATTAACTCCCTCGGGGAAATCCGCATCAGCGATTTGGGGACGGCGGCGACGGCGGGTGTTACCCTCGGTATTGGCGAATCCCTCATTTCTACTGCAGTCGGTTTGGTGGTGGCGATCGTCAGCCTGGCCTTCTACCGCCTTTTTCAAGCCTTTTTATTCGGTCAGATCCGCGTGTTTCGCAAAGCAGGCAGCGATCTTGAGGTTCTCTATCACCAAAAATACATGGCAGTAGAAAACCCCCCCTACACTATCGAGGCCAAAGCCTTTGAAGGCACAAAAAAATTTGTTGAATAAATCTTTAACGCAATTGTCCTGAAACGCTTTCCGGCTTCAAAGCAACTTAATTCTTAAATTCAATGTCTAGAATAAAAATTAAGGTGTTTGATAATTCCAGACCATGACTAAGATGATTTTTAAAAATGCGGTGCTATATTTGGGGATTGCATTCTACTCCCTTTCTACCTTGGCCATTATGCCCGCTCTTTCTCAAGGAAAAAATGACGATCGCAGTACTTTTCCAGGCGATCGCGTTGGGGGAGGAACGCGAAGTGGGAGCAATTGTGCCAGGAGTGCTACCCAGCTAGTGGTCTTGAATCCTAGCAATAATCTAGGTGTTACGGCTAAAGAGCAGCCCTTGCTCTATATAGCAGTCCCTAAACTCGATCAACTCTATCCGGCTACATTTTTTGTAACAGATTCAGAGGAAAATGAAGTTTACGAAACAACTCTAGAAGTTGGCCGCACTCAAGAATTTATTGGCATTCGCCTTCCCGAAAACATTCTTAAAATTGGTCAAGATTATAACTGGGAATTTACGATCGATTGCAGTTTTGCAAGTGACCCACAAGAGAATAATGGAGAAGTTGTGGAGATTTTTGTCCATGGAACGTTGCGGCAAGTATTACCAGAAACTCTTGTAGAACGCGAATCTACCTTAGAGGAACATCTCGCTCTGATGCAATCCTACCAAGATGCTGGACTATGGAGCGACGCGATCGCGGAAGCGATGGAATTGCGTCGAACTTATCCCCATAACCGTCAAGTTCTAACCCAATGGCGAGAACTTCTATCTGCACTGGATTTCAGCAGCTATGATGGTCTTCTCGAAATGCTTCTGAAAATTCCGGTGCCAGAATTGCAGGTATCAGAATAAAATTATCCTGTAAAGTTGTTGCGATCGGCTTTAATTTCTTTTGAACGTCATTCAACCCCTGCGATCGCTCTCTCGCATCATCTGGGTTTCCAGTTGCTCTATTGTCGCGTCCAGCACTGTAGTGACGGGGCTATTTTGGGGACTCCAAGAATTGGGGGCGATCGAACCCCTAGATTTAGCAGTATTCGATCGCTTTGTCCAACTGCAAAGTGATACACCTCCCGATCCGCGTTTGTTGGCGATCGCCATTAGCGAAGAAGATTTGCACCGCTATGGCTGGCCGCTATCCGATGCAATTCTCGCCCAAACCCTCCAGAAATTACAATCCTATCAACCTCGAGTCATCGGGCTCGATCTTTACCGGGATATCCCCAACCCACCTGGGGAAAAAGCCCTCGTCAAGCAATTACAAGCGGATAATATCATCGCCATTACAGAAATTGTCAGCAATATTCCCCCACCTCCCCCTGTAGAAAATGAAAGAGTTGGATTTAATGATTTTGCCCTCGATCGCGATGGAATTCTCCGTCGCAACCTTCTCTTTGTGGCGGGAAAAGAACGAGATTACTATTCCTTTGCCTTGCGCGTCAGTTTGGCCTACAGTCGCAAAGAAGAAATCTATTTTCGCTATAATACGCGCTCCTTATTTCTCGGAGAAACGGAGTTAGTCCCTATCCAGTTCAATTCTGGAGGCTATCAGACCGCAGATACGCGGGGATATCAAATCTTAATGAAGTATTGTAGCCGCAGCAATATTATCGATTCAATCGGGTTGCAGCAATTCCTAGAAGGAGATATCGATCCTGAAGCAGTGCGGGACAAAATTGTTCTCATTGGCACCGTCGCCCCCAGTTTAAAAGATTTAATCTTAACTCCCTATAGCGGCGCTCGTCAAAAAAATGCCTTTCAAATGTCAGGAGTTATTGTTCATGCACAAATGATCCGTCAGCTTTTAGGAATTATCTCGGGAGAAAATCGGCAATTTTCCTTTTGGTCTCAAGGAAGCGAGCTTCTCTGGCTCTGGGTTTGGGCGCTTATTGGGGGGATTTGCGTCTGGAGTTTAAAACATCCTCTCGCTTTTAGTTTGACGGGGATTTTAGGTGTAGGGGCGATCGCGGGAGTAGGTTGGCTTCTTTTAGCTCATCTTGTTTGGATTCCCATCGTAGAACCCGCATTAGCCTTTACCGTCGCTAGTGGCTTGGCCGTG
This sequence comes from Spirulina sp. 06S082, assembly GCF_034932145.1. Lineage (NCBI taxonomy): Bacteria > Bacillati > Cyanobacteriota > Cyanophyceae > Spirulinales > Spirulinaceae > Spirulina > Spirulina sp. 06S082. The sequence continues at coordinate 4,962 of NZ_JAYGHV010000052.1, forward strand.
ACCCATCGCTTGCTTTATACTACCACCCGCGATCCCTTTACGGGTTTGCTCAATCGGGAATCTTTAGTGAGTTATATTAAGCGATCGCTGTCCCAAATTCGTCGCCGTCGCCTTCCTTCCAGCCTCGGGGTGATGTTTTTACAATGCGATCGCCTGCAACTGATTCACGAAAATTGGGGAAGGGCGATCGGCGATCGCTTTTTCCTAACTTTAGTAAGGAAATTGCGAAAAAATATCCCCCGTTCTGCCAAACTTGCCAGAGTGAGTGAAAACGAATTTGCTCTTGTTCTTAACTGCCCTCCCGAGGCTCTCACCACTTTAGCCGATCGCCTAGAAAACATCCTAGAAGAACCCTTTTCCATCGAAAGCAAACAAATTGTTACTAAAGTAAATATCGGCATTGCTACGACCCAAGAAAGGCATCTCCATACCCCCGAAAACTTACTGAGAGATGCGAATACAGCCATGTTTCGTGGGAAAGCCCTGGGAAAAACCCATTCCGTCTTTGCCACGGGGATGTTTGAAGAAGCTGTAGCACAATTCGCCCTTGAAAATGAATTACGACAGGGAATTATTGAGGAAGAATTTGTACTTTATTATCAACCCATCATTGCCTTAAAAACAGGGAAAATTATGGGTTTTGAAGCCCTGATACGCTGGCAGCATCCCGACAAAGGTTTTATCTCACCTTTTATGTTTATTCCTCTCGCAGAAGAAACCGGACTCATTATTCCCTTGGGAGAATGGATTTTTCAGGAAGCGTGTCGCCAGGCTCGTCAATGGCAAGAGGAATTTGGCGATCGCGATTTGATGTTAAGTATCAACCTCTCCGGTCGTCAATTTGAGCAACCAAACTTAATTGAGATGTTAGCAAAAATCATTAAAGATACAGGAGTCGGAGAACATATTCTCAAAGTCGAAATTACCGAAAGTATGGTCATGGATAATGTTGAGAAGGCGATCGATCTAATGCTGCGAATTAAATCTCTCGGTTGCAAACTCAGTTTAGATGATTTTGGTACGGGATACTCATCTTTAAGTCAACTTCGGCGCTTTCCCGTTGATACTCTCAAAGTTGATAAGTCTTTTGTACAGAAAATGGGGGAAAGTCGCGAAGATTACGAAATCGTTCGCATGATTATTAACCTCGGTCATACTTTGGGTATGGATATCATTGCAGAAGGGGTTGAAACCCAAGAAGATGCAGAAAATTTACGCACTTTAGAATGTGAATTCGGGCAAGGTTATTTGTGGGCTAAACCCTTACCTGTAGAAGAAGCAACAGCATTATTGCAACGAGAAAATGCGAGGGAATTGACTGAGTAAAGTCGAATCAAGTCTCGCTATAATTTGCGATCGAGAGAGTACATGATTTTCAAGCATAACTCTCTTAAAATTGTTATTATCAGTGAAGATACAAACAGGAGTTTAGATTCATGCCAGTTTTAGATTTAACAATCGAACAGGTGATCGAGTTGGTCAAACAACTCCCAGCCGAAGAAAAAAAAGCAGTTTTGGAAGCACTTCAGGAGAATCAACCAGAAGAAACAGAACATCCTTGGATGAAGATTGCTGGAAAATATGCAGACGATCCTCAATTTGATGAAATGTTGGCGTATATTGAAGAAGATCGTCGCCAGTTAGATGCAGAGATGGAAGAATATTATCAAAAAATGGACGCTGAAGAGGCAAAAAAATGACAATATGGATACTTGATACAGACCACTATTCTTTGTTAGAAAGAGGAAATTCTAATGTTACGAGACGGATTTCTACAATCGAAGCAAAATTAATTTTTCTAACAATTATTTCAGCCGAAGAGCAAATTAGAGGACGGCTGAATATTATCAGGCGGGCATCATCTTCTGAAGAGGTTATTATTGCTTATCGGCGATTGCGAACCTTATTGGACGATCTTAAAAATATTAACTTACTAGATTTTTCGATGGAAGCTGCAATAATTTATAATAATTTAGTTCGGCAAAAAATTCGTATCGGAACGAGAGATTTAAGAATTGCTGCGATCGCCCTTTCTGTTAAAGGTATCGTCGTCACGCGCAACCGTCGCGATTTTGAGAAAGTGCCAGGATTAGCATTACAAGATTGGACGGTAGAATGAAGAATGTAAATAATGAAACCGATAAAAATAGAGAGATAATTTATATTTACCTCTCTATATTATAAAAATAGCTCTGGAATTAACTATCGGATTTAAGGCAATTAAGGGTTCTTAAAGTTGCCGCCGCCGCATAATTCCGCAAGGAAGCGGAGTTAGGCGCAAAGGCACTGCCTTGCTCATTTAAAGGAGAGGCAATACCGCAATAACCGGACATTTGCTGGATCAAAGCATTCGCCCAGTGACCTGTCGTATCGGAAAAAGCCGTCGGTGTTTGTTTTTGACCCAAAGCGGAAGAAAGTCCTCGCTTGGCCTTGCCATATTCCGCCGCTTTTTTCATTACCGCCATTAACTCTGCCCGCGTTACGGGTTGAGTGGGGCGGAATTGCCCATCGGGGTAGCCCGAGACCACATTATTCGCTTTAGCCCATTGAATCTTAGCAGCACTCCACCGAGATGCCGGAACATCTGGAAAAGGATTGCTACTGGGAGACGCAGGATTAGGTAAATTGATATTGGGAATAGTTTGGATAGCACCAAATACCATCGAAACCAATTGTTCGCGGGTTAAGGTATTCTGAGGTCGAAAGGTATTATCCTCGGGGAATCCGGCAATAAAGCCCAGTTTAAGGGCTTCTTGAATTTCTGTTTTGTAGATATCGTTGGAAATATCAGGGAAACTAGAAGTTGGAGTTGGGGTTGGAGTTGGAGTTGGGGTTGGGGTTGGAGTTGGGGTTGGTGTTGGAGTTGGGGTTGGGGTTGGGGTTGGAGTTGGGTTTGGTGTGGGGATTGCACCATCATAGGTTAGATAAACGTGACCGAGAGTTTTCCCTTGATATGTTCGTTTTGTGAAGCGCCAACCGGGTTCGAGAAAAAACTTGTAGAGAATTTCGCCATGAGGACCGCTAAAAGTACCTCGGCTGCGGGCGATGGTAATTTCATTTAACCCTGGTCGGGCAGTTCCTACTCGAGGAGTTCCAACTAATTGCAACTCGCTGTTGCGGTTGATAATGCGTAATAAGTATTCGATCGCGAAGTCTTCCCCGTTAATGCGGACGGAATAACCATTACTGTCTACGCTGCGGTTACAACTGCCAGTAAAATCAAAGGTTGTCCACAGCGCGTCGATTCTAATGGGTGCTGTCCCAGCTTCATTCCAGCACTGTCTTTTCCCCGGAATTTGCTCGATAATCGTGAGACTATAGGAGGAAACATCAAAAGGGGAGGCGATCGCGGCAAAGGCGCTTTGATCGACTTCTTGCTGGCCAAATAAAGATTGGGCTGTAGTCAAATTCGTAGCGACGAAGGCTGTAGATAAAGCGACTCCGCCGATCGCAGCTAATTTGAACGGAAGTGCAAATTTCATTCTCTTCTCTTTACTCAGTACATTTTCTATATTCTCTAGGTATTTGTCCGCTAAACCGACAAATTTACCAGAAAATAAAATGTTTTTGATTTGATTTGATGGTAATGGGTCATGGGCAAGGGGAAAGACGGGATAGAATGGGAGAGGCGATCGCAATGGAAAATTCGTTGGTGAAATTTTTTAGCGCTAAGTTGATTCAATCTCGCAAAGCACTGCTTTTATTGTGTTTGGGAGTTTTTATGAGTATAACTGGGGCGATCGCCACGCGAACTGTTTTTAATCCTTCTATTGAATTAGCGGCTTTTAACTTCAGCGATATTCCCCTCGTAACCGTGGCAGAATTGCGGCGATCGCCAGCCGCGCAAAAATTAGCGTTCATTGACGTGCGAACCCCTCAAGAATATCAACGCGATCGCATTCAAGATAGTTTTCTCGTTCCCATTAGCGCGATCGAACAAGGTTCGGGTGTGGAACAAGTGCGCCAAATTGCTGCTCAAAACCCCCATTCTACTTTAGTTCTCTATTGTCAACGGGGACCGCGTTCTTATCGCGCTTATCAGCATTTAGAAAAGACGGGCTTAAATTTTATTGTCCTCTCTGGAGGAATTACTGCTTGGAGAAAAGTCGTTTTGGAATGATGAGGGATGAATTTTTCTATCTGTTCTCTATTCCTTTTTGTAACATGGATCGGAAACAAATCAGAAAATTACTGATTGGTGAATTTACTTTTAAGCGAATGATTTATTCTATTCTTTTGATTTATATTTTTTTCGCACTTTATATATTTTTTGTTGCCGATCGCCTGATTTTTGTGCCGCAACCTGCGAGTTATACGGATGACGAAGATATCATCAAACTCTCTACAGCAAACCAAGAAAAATTCTCAGCACTTTATCTCCCCAATCCTAATGCTCAATATACCTTGCTCTACTCTCACGGTAATGCGGAGGACTTAGGGCAAATTCGTCCGCTTTTAGAATTTTTTCAAGCAGTTGGGTTTAATGTTTTTGCTTACGATTATCGCGGTTATGGAACCAGTGAAGGAAAAGCCAGCGAAGGCAATACCTATGAAGAAATTGAAATTGCTTATACTTATCTCACTGAAAAAATTGGCATTCCTGCCGATCGCCTTCTTCTCTTTGGGCGATCGGTGGGAGGGGGTCCTACCCTGAATTTAGCAACACGAAAACCTATTGGAGGCATCATTTTAGAAAGTACCTTTACTCAAGCATTTCGCGTTGTTGTTCCTTTTCCTTTACTGCCTTTCGATAAATTTCGCAATCTCGATAAAATCAAACACGTTAATGTTCCCGTATTAATCGTTCACGGGAGGGAAGATCGCACAATTCCTTTTTCTCACGGTCAAAAATTATTTGCAGCAGCACCCGAACCTAAATTATCCTTTTGGGTAGAAGAGGCAACTCATAACGATCTTTTTTGGGTTGCAGGGGACGATTATGCTGAAAAGTTGCAAGAATTTGAAAAATTAGTGATGCGATCGCTACAATGAAATTAGGGAATAGGCAATTAAAAAAAATGAAAAAAGCTCAATGGATCGAGATCGGTGAATATCTGACGATCGCCATGTCTGTATCGGGAACGATCGTTGCTCTATTGACGGAACGGGTAGTTTATGCAGCAACTCCTCTGACTCTAGCCGTCGGTTTGAATTTGTGGCAGCGAAAACAGATGGTTGAAGAACAGATTAGAACCCAAATTAAAGCTGAAGATTGGACAAGTATTCAATACCAATTAACCACGGCGATCGAACGTCAAGATCGCCTAGAAAATGCGGCAGAACAGCCCAATATTGAGGTACAGGAACGTTTGCAGGAATTAGCCTCGTCGATCGCCTCAGTGGAACAGAGACTGTCCCCAATTCGCGAACGTCAAGCGCAACTCGAAGAGTCTAATCGCGAAAAAAATGCAGACATTCAACAACAATTTACAGCGTTACAAACTGCGATCGCCACTGTTGAAAAACTGCCCGAAGATTTCCCCCCACTCCAAGAGGCGATCGCCAACATACAACAGAAAATTAATTCCCTCGAAATAACAACGCAAGAATTCCCCCAACAAATCGAAAGCGAGATTGTTGAAATTAACACAACTATTGCCACATTAAAACAAGAAATTGCCTCTCTCGATCG